>NZ_JAFEPJ010000003.1:311326-442743 GCF_016893255.1 Staphylococcus sp. GDB20D11A | reverse complement strand
ACTTTGAAGGGAGCATTTCACGTGGCACTACCTACATCTTTTTTATTTTTAGCTCTACTAGAAAAAATTACTGCACCTTCGATACCGATAAACACCCATACTGTCACTAGCATCGTACTTTTAACTTGGCTCATTGTGCTCGCCCAACTAAATGGCAATACACCCTCTGACGTCATACCGAAAAAGCCTGTTTTAAAAGTGTCAAAATTGAATGCAATTATCATGCATATGATTACAAGTAAAATCGGTATTAACTTTGCAACAGTAACAATACTATTGATAAATGCTGCTGTTTCAACGCCTTTTAAAATCAAGAAATGGACACCCCAGAGTAGTAACGAGGCGACAATAATACTTGGTAATGTGTTGCCTCCTTTAAAAATCGGGAAAAAGTTACCTACTGCTGACATCAATAGTGTTGCATAGGCAACATTGCCTAAAAACGCTGAGAACCAATATCCCCAAGCACTGATAAAGCCTACAAAATCGCCAAATCCTGCTTGAGCATAACTATAAATACCACCGTCTAGCTCCGGCCGTTCATTGGTTAAATTTTGAAATACGAACGCTAATGAAATCATTCCTATAGCTGTAATAATCCAACCAATAATAATGGCTAATCCACCGGCTTTACCGCCCATATCAGACATTATATTGAACGCACCGCCACCAATCATGGATCCTATAACTAGTCCAATTAAAGAAGATTTACTGAGTTTGTTATCTCCTGATTCGTTCATATTCATTTCTCCTTTAATACAAATATGAGGTGTCTGTACATGACACTTATATCATCAGACACATCATATTCATATCGTTCCATTTAGTGATTAACTCCCCAATGTTGCTGCCATTACTGCCTTAATTGTATGCATTCTATTTTCAGCTTGATCAAACATCTGTTGATTCACTTGATAGTCTTTTAATAAATTAATACGTTGTTCAAATTCACTTTCTTCACCCATCGATACCCAAACATCTGTATATATAGCATCTGTATTTTCAACTGCTTCTGCAATATTATCCGTAATCATGACTGAACCACCATATTGACTCGCTTTTTCTTTTGCAATATCAACATATGCCTCTTTTGGATTTAATGATTTAGGTGTACAAATTCTTACATTAACACCTAACATAGCACCTGCTACCATTAATGAATGTGCAATATTATTACGTCCATCTCCAACGTAAGTTAAGTTTATTCCTTCTAGATATCCAAAATTCTCTTTTATTGTCATAAAATCAGCTAACATTTGTGTAGGATGCCAATCATCTGTTAATCCATTCCACACCGGCACACCAGAGAACTTCGCTAAATCTTCAACAGCTTGTTGTGAAAAACCACGGAATTCAATACCATCGAACATTCTACCTAATACTTTCGCAGTATCCTCTACAGATTCTTTTTTGCCTAATTGAATATCATTTTTCCCTAAAAATTCTGGATGCGCACCTAAATCAATAGACGCAACTGTAAACGCTGCACGCGTTCTCGTCGAATTCTTTTCGAATAGTAGTGCAATATTTTTTCCAGATAAGTAATGATGCTTAATACCGTTTTTCTTATACTCTTTTAATGTAATTGCAAAATCAATAAGTCCTTCGAATTCTGCTTTGGTAAAATCACTTTCTTTTAATAATGATCTGCCTTTTAAATCATACGGTTTTTGAATTTCTGTCATTATTTTCACCCTCGTTTCTATAATTTATTACGTTAAATGTCTTCTCTGAATAGTGGTTGACTCATACATCTAGGACCCCCACGTCCACGTACCAACTCGCTACCAGATATTTCAATGACTTTAATGCCTTTCTGTCTCAATAAATCATTCGATACATAGTTTCTATCGTAAGTCACTACAACACCTGGTCTTATACATAATGTATTTGAGCCATCATTCCATTGCTCTCTAGCACCATCAATGACATCACCATTTCCTGTTGGAATGAATTGGATATCATCTATACCTAGTACGTCTTCTAAAGTATCTTTTAAATGACTAGATTGTTTGATGGCAATATCTTTATTTACGTCATCATATTCAATAATAAATATATTCATATTGCCTTCTGCCTTTAAAATGGCTGAATGCATTGTAAATTTGTCATAATCTATCATTGTAAATACTGTATCTAAGTGCATAAATGTTCGACTAGTTGGAATTTCAATTGCTACTACTTTTTTAAACGTCGCCTGCGGATTTTCAAAAATACGTCGCGCTAACTTTTCAATAGCTTGTGCAGATGTACGTTCTGAAACGCCTATAGCCAAGACATCTTTAGATAAAACAAGTTCATCGCCGCCTTCAATATTGAATGGGCAATCTCGATCTAACCAGATTGGAATATTCGCATCTTTAAATCTAGGATGATGCTTTACAATATATTGAATAAATATTGATTCTCGTCGTCGTGCTCTCCAGAACATCCGATTGATTGTTATACCGTGTCCTATTGAGGCTTGTGGATCTCTAGTAAAATAAAGGTTTGGCATTGGATCTAAATAGAATGGATACTTATCATCCATATACTCTACTAGATGTGTACATTTCGGATTAATTTCTTCCTTACGTACCCCTGACATTATTTTATCTACAAGTTCTTGATTAGAAAGTGTCGCAAATAATGCCTTAATTTCTTCTTCATGACCTAATATTGTTTTTTTAGACTCTGCTAATACATCATCAATAAATTCACTTCTTACTTGAGGATTTTCAATACTTTCAGCTGCTAACTTCTCAAGGTAAAGTACTTCAACACCCTCTTCTCTTAGCACCTGTGCAAAATGGTCATGCTCTTTTTGAGCTACTTCTAAATATGGAATATCATCGAATAGTAATCCATCTAAATAATCAGGCACTAAATTTTCTAATTCTTTTCCAGGACGCTTAAGTAACACAGTTTTTAAAGCTCCAATTTCGCTATTTACTTTAATTGGACCATCTGTCATGTCTATTTCCTCCTTTTATCTTTGAATTCATTTAGAGTATAGACAATCTTCAAACGCTTACATGTGATTATATTCACATAAAGAAAGTCGAAAATTTCATATATTTTTGTTATACAATACATAATAATGGATTTTTATACATAAATAAAGGTGTTTTGGGTCAAAATATACATTTTTTATTCGAAAATACCCGCAAAAACATGTTGTATAAAGTTTTTTATACAGTCAAATGAATGACTATGAATTCTTTCTTTCCATAAAAAAACGCGTACACAAGTTAATATTTGGTAACTAACTTGAGTACACGTGATACGAAACAAATTTTTATTATTCATTTGATACATGTCTATTTAAATAATTTTGCGTATACGTATACTGCCATATCATTTGAGGCAGTTAAGATTAATGTAGTGTCATTTCCACTCACCCTACCTAATATCTCTTCTATATTTAGCTGATCGATAAAATAGTTTATGCCTTGGGCGAAACCAGGTGAGGTTTTGACGATAATGTATGAACCATTGATGATTGAACTTAGAACTTCATGTTCACAATAGTGTCTAAACTTTTCTCTCATCTCTTGTTCTGTTTGATTATTAATAGCTTTATAAATCCATGTTTCACAATCGATAGGGACACGATATATATTAAGTTCTTTCAAGTCTTTAGCAATTGTTGTTGCACTATATCTTACACCAAAATATTCTTCAATATATGAAATGATTTGTTCTTTTTTATAAATCTTATGCTTTTTAACTATTGTAGAAACAATTTCTAATCGTTTACTTTTCTTCATATTGTAAACTCCTTTGGTAGTTACGTTTCTTGTATTAAAAAATAAATTCATGCATGTTTCATTTATAATTTAACACTTTGTTTTGCAAAAGATAATAAAAATACATGTAAATTTTTTGTGACAACTTTTAAAATGAATTTTGTATTCTAAGTCAGCATTTAATTATCACATATTTGCTACTAGTAATGATTTTAGACTGCCGAGTAGTCTTTCGGTAGACAACCCTCACACTCCTCTCATCTAATTACAAAAAGAGGGTACACCTACAAAGTCAATAATCAATGTAGGTATACCCTATATATAAGCTGTATTTAAAATTTAATTATTTATAAGTGTTTAACATTACTTCTTCTTGTTTATATATTTTTACTCCACGCCTACTTCATTCCATGCTTCATACACCTGTTCAGCTGTTTGCTCGTCATATAAATCTTTAGCCGCTTGGTATAATGCATCTTTACAATCTTTGAAGTTTGAATTACTTGTTAAGTATTCCGTTAATGCTCGGTAGTAAATTTGTTCTGATTTAGATTTCCCTATTGCTTGAATCACGTTATAAGCTGCTTTATTTGGAATTCCAGAATTCGTATGTACGCCAACATTATCTTTTTCAGTGAATACATAGTCTTTCATATGAGCTGGTTGACCAAATTGTTCTGGGTTTGACATGCTGCGTAAAGCGTCTCCCTCTTTTCCAGGTGTGTAGACATCTTCACCCATTAAGAAATCCTCGTCATCTACAAAGTATCCAAAAACATCTGAAAAGCTTTCATTTAGAGCGCCTGACTGGTCCTTATATTCTAAGTTCGCAGTCTCTTGTGTCACACCGTGTGTTAATTCGTGTGCTACTACGTCATTTGCACCCGATAAACTTGTGAATGTGCGACCATCACCATCACCATAGATCATTTTGTCACCAATCCATGCGGCATTATTTCTGTTATCTTGACCACCGTAGTTATTAACATGCGTTAATGAAACAATTGGACTACCTTGGTTGTCATATGATTCACGACCAAATGTGTCTTTGTAATAATCATATGTTTGTTTAGCGTAATAATTTGCATCTACGCCAGCACGTTGCTCATCTTTTACGAAGTTTTCATCTTCATTAGTAATCAATGTTGCTTGACCTGTTTGATCATTAAAGCTAAATGCTGATAATTTACCTTGATGCGTTAAATCTTCTAGGCTAAATCCACCGTCAATACTATTGATATTAATATCTTTTGTATCGCCAAGTACACCTTTTCCTTTACCAGTTTCTGCAGCTTCTTTAACTAAGTTCATTTTTTCTAAAATTTCGCCAGTTTGAGCATCAATTTTAACTTTCCAATGTGAAATTTCTGGTGTCACTGTAATTAACTCAACATTATAAACGTATTTATTACTGTCACCATCGATTTCAACTTTGTTTTCTTTAATGACTTTATCTTTAAGATTTTTCGCTTTATTCTTATCAATCTTAACTGCTTTAAATGCTTTGTCGGCTGCGTCATCTTTACTTAATGTCACTTTATTCGTTGGCTTTACTTTCTTCGCATCAGTATCCCCATTGATTAAAACGACTTTTCCTGATTTGTCTGCGTGTACTTTCACTTCTTTGTCAGGTGCATGAACACCATCAACACTCGGTTGCAATGTGTAATGCGTAAATCCTTTTTTATCAGTTTTTACATCAGTAACAGCGTAATCTTGATAAATATTTTTTACATTTTCGGATTTAGGCAATTCTTTTAATGCTTTGACCGCATCACTCTTTTGAGTCACCTCAAATTTAATATCAGAATTAGCTGGTTTATTGTTTGAATCAATCGCTAATGCTGCTGGTGATAAAGTGCTCAACAAGGTTACTGCTGCCATACTTGTAAATGCATATCTTGAAAATTTCCTCACATTTCATTCCTCCTGAAATCTTAAAAACAGCTTATAAATAAAATATTAATTTAATTTTTTAGAAAAGTAAATGATTATTTCTATTTATTTCGATACTTTTTGTTCGTTGATTTTATTTATTGATTCTTTTCTTTTTTAAAAATGTTATCTGTGGCTAAATAAAATTTTAAAAATTGAGCTTAATTATATTTTAAAATTTATCAAGGCTTTATTTTTGTGAAAATATTAACAAATACAAAATAGTGCTCTATATACTTAATCAATGCTTGAAATATGTGAGATAACTATTTAAATAAGCATGATCAAATAAACATTTTTATCAATTTCAAACAACTATGTAAGACGCAACAATCGTTATTATTTAATAAAAAAGACTAGAATGCGGTATCACTCCTCACACTCTAGCCTTAATATGCTATTATTTTATTTACTTGTTTTGTATGGTGTATGTCCAACTGTTACTTCGACAACTCTATTATGATCAACGACAAACCAGATGCCTAATGTCTTTTTAGCATTTTGATAGTAAAAAATACCGCTATCAGCTTCCTTTGTTTTACCATTTTCTTTTTTCAAGTCCTTGCCATAAGCTTTTTGGATATCTTTTAATGAAATATTATTTTTAACTACAAATTGCAATTGACTTGCTTCGTTTCCTTTTGCGGAAACACCTTTAAAAGTTTGATCATATTTCTCTACTTTTTTTATCGTATTCGTTTTAGCTAATTTAATACCATTGAATTTCACGTTATCATACTTAATCGCGTTAATAAAATTCTTATCCAGAATAAAATTAGCATTATTACCAATATAACCATTGTAAGTATAATATGGGGTTATTGCTGCCTGTGCCTGTTTACTTGTTGGCGCCGAATTTTCAACAACTGTTACTCCAATCAGTGTGCCCAATGCTAATGTTGCTGCTACACAAACTTTACTGGTTTTATTCATAATTATCTCTCTTTTCCATACAAATATTTTATTCCTCACACTTTTATTATAACTTTTTCAGCCATAAAAATACTAATGATTATATTTATAAATACATAACAGTTTTGTTATACTAATTGAAGTACACAAAAAACAATGAAAATATTAATATCGTCTAATTTTCTAATATTTATTTTTTAAAATGATTATGGCAATATTGAAATAAATTATTTAGCTTCACGTATCGACTACTTTTCATTAACATGGAGGCGTTATATTTGAAAAAACTTCTTATTACCATCGTAATTATCGTATTAATCGGAGCACTTGGGTTCGCAATTTATGCTGCAATAAATCATTCTACATCATCAAGTAATAACCAAGAACAAGAAAATAAAGCTACGCATAAAAAGACAGACACCGAAGAAAATGATCAACAAGATGATAGTGCAGACAAAGCAGATAAAAATCAAAATAATGGCAATAACGTTACTAATGACAATCAACCATCTTTACCGTCAAATGTTCCTAACAACCATTCAACAGCACCTTCGAATACGCAACCAGCTCAGCCAAAAGACTCAAATTCAAATAAAAATAATACTCACGGTGGTGGCAGTCAATCGTCAACAAACAACCAAAATAATCAACAACAGAACACACCACCTGCTAATAAATCAAATAATACCAATACGCCTTCTAAACAAACACCTCAAGCACAATCACCTAAAAATTAATCATTTACCTGATACGTCCACAAGTATCAGGTACATAAATCCAGAAAAACAGCAGTATGATATTTTTCTATTTGAAATATCTTACTGCTGTTCTTTATTTGCATAATTCGCACTCTGTTAAATTCATATAAAAGTTCGCTTTAATGTCATTGACGTATGTATAAGCTCTCATGTTTAATAATATTAATACACCTTTAAAAACGCTTACACGGAAAATTTAGAAAGGAGGTACATGTTAAATGCTTGATAGACACTTAAAACTACTCCAGTTTTTTATTAAAAATCCATCAAAGCACATTAGTTCTAATGAAATTGCTGAACATGTCAATGTTTCAAACCGCACAGTTCGCAATGATATCCATGTTATCAATAGCAATTTTATGGATGATATCATCGTAAGTATTAAATCTAAAGGATATCAATTAAATACATCGCAGTATACCTTAGAAACGATAACTGAACGTTACACGCATATTCAATCATATAAAGAAAAACTATTATTATCTATGGCGTATCAACTGCTAATGCACAATAAATCGCAGACATTGCAACAACTAGAGCAAGATTATCTATTATCTAAAACTGTGCTCAACGACTATTTCGTTCGAATTCAACAATGGTGTCAAAAATTTAATATCGCTTTAACAATCAAGAAAAAACAAGGTATTGTGGTCGATGGAACAGATAATGATATCACTAATGCCATCATCCATTTAAATCAATTATCATCAGGGCATGTACATGTTGAAGACCTAATTTTAAATGAATTACCTGATTCACACCAAAGGATGATTTCGCATATTATACAAGAGACACTTCAACAACATAGTATTGAAACAACTGATATTCAAATACAACAGCTTTTAATTCATCTCATTTTAATCATTAAACGTAAGCAATCTTTAAGTGAGCTAGACACGTTAAACCACGATGCAAAATTGATATCTCAATCTTGCATTAAGCAAATCAACGAAAGATTAGGTTATGACTTGAACGAAAAAGCAATCAATATGTTTTCATTCTTTATTGGTTATCATTTTAATAAACTCGATATTGGCATAGAACGTATATTTATACAAAGTTATATTGATCGCTTAATCGAATTGATGCAGCAACATATTCATGTACCTTTCAATGAAGATTCGATTTTACAACAAAATTTATATAATCATTTTAGTAAAGCATATTTACGTATCACTCAAAACATTTATTTAAACAATCCTTTAGTTATAGAGATTAAAAAACTCTATCCCTTTGTGTTTAACACACTTTTTGAAGCGATTGATAAATTAGCAATTGATACTGATATAGAGATGAGCGAAGATGAAATTGCCTTTTTAACAATTCATTTTCAAGCTGCCATCGAGCGTCGTACCAAAACACAATTAAATGTAGTCATCGCTTGTTATTATGGTCTAGGTGTGTCGAATTTTTTAGAAACTAAAATAAATAACTTATCCGAAGAGTTGTCAGTGATAAATACGATTAAACTAGAAAATATAACACACTATCACTTTGACAATGTAGATTTATTAATAACGACCCATGATATTCCAAAACAAACGCTAAACATACTTCCTAAGCACCTAACGATTATCAAGGTTGCACCATTATTTTCTGAAGATGACCGTCACAAAATCAGACACGTTGTGAAGCAAAAGCAAAATCCGGTTCAAGCACATCATCATATGGACACTGTCAATTTCCTTGTCGTAAATACTGAACAAAAACCACGACATACTGTGCAAATTTTTGAAGAAGCTCAAAAAATATTACAAGCACATCATGCGATTGTAGAAGGATATATCGAATCAGCTTTAGAGCGTGAGAAATCATCTTCTACATACATAGGTAATTTTATGGCGATTCCTCATGGAGATCCTGAAAAAGTTTTACAATCACATGTGCTTATTTTTCGTACAAAAGATGTTTTTCCTTGGCGACAACACGATGTCAAACTTGTCTTTTTCTTAGCGATTTCGCATAAAGACAAAGCTTTTACAAAACAAATGATGCAATTAATTGCTAACTTGGATGATGATTCAGTGAACCATTTATGTAGTTTAGATGATCATAGTTTAAAGCAACAGTTATTTGAATACTTACAAGAATAATTGCCACTAGTAACGGTAATTATTCTTTTTTTTAGTATCGAGAATGCGCTTACAATATAGAAAAGGAGATGATTTTATGAAAATTGTAGCTATTACCTCATGCCCAAATGGCATTGCACATACATATATGGCTCAAGAAAAACTTGAGCAGGTAGCAAAAGAAATGGGTGTGGATATTAAAGTAGAGACACAGGGCGGTGTTGGTGCTGAAAATGTTTTAACTACGCAAGACATCGAAGAAGCTGACGGTGTCATAATTGCAGCTGATAAACAAGTTGATCTGTCCCGATTTGTTGGTAAACGGTTGATTAATGAAAATGTTCGCGAAGGGATTCATAATCCGAGAGATCTAATTCAACGTATCATTAATCAAGATGCGCCTATTTATCAATCTGAAACAAATTATCATTCGAAAGATCGCGATAAGTCTAAAAGTGGTATTCAAATGGTGTATCAACATTTAATGAACGGTGTATCGTTTATGGTTCCTTTTATCGTAGTTGGTGGACTCCTTATCGCCATCGCGCTGACTCTAGGCGGTGAAACGACATCAAAAGGATTAGTCATCCCAGATGATTCATTTTGGAAATCCATTGAAAACATTGGTAGTTTAGCCTTTAAATTTATGGTCCCAATACTAGCTGGATATATCGCTGTTAGTATCGCTGACAAGCCCGGTCTCGTTCCTGGTATGATTGGCGGCGCTATCGCTGCTGACGGTAGTTTTTATGGCAGTGATGCAGGCGCAGGATTTTTAGGTGGTATTGTTGCTGGTTTCTTAGCAGGTTATATCGCAAAGTGGATTAAAGATATTAAAGTTCCAAAAGCAATGGCACCAATTATGCCTATCATTATTATTCCCATTATTTCATCGGTCGTTGTAGGATTGATATTTATATTTTTAATCGGTGCACCAATTTCTAATATTTTTGAGGCATTAACAACCTGGTTAAAAAGTATGCAAGGTGCTAATATTATTATACTTGCGATGATTATAGGTGCGATGATCGCCTTCGATATGGGCGGTCCAGTAAACAAAGTAGCATTTTTATTTGGCTCAGCACTTATTGCTGAAGGTAATTACGCCGTTATGGGTATGGTCGCAGTTGCTGTATGTACACCACCAATCGGTTTAGGTTTAGCAACGTTTGTTCAAAAGTATAAATTCAATCATTCCGAAAGAGAAATGGGTAAGGCTTCCTTCACTATGGGACTATTTGGTATTACTGAAGGTGCTATTCCTTTCGCAGCGCAAGATCCATTGCGCATTATACCTGCAAACATCATTGGTGCAATGATTGCATCAGTCATTGCAGCCATCGGTGGTGTCGGCGATAGAGTCGCACATGGAGGTCCAATTGTGGCTGTATTAGGTGGTATTGATCATATATTATGGTTTACCTTTGCAGTGATAGTAGGTAGTCTTGTCACAATGATTACTGTACTATTATTAAAACGCAATACACCAGTTATAGCAGTAGATGCACCAGCGCAACACACGCAACTTCATGATACAGATATAACACAACATGATACAGAGGTTGACAATGTAGATAACACCGCGAAACATTCACATCCCAATAAACCTTCTCATGTTTTTGATCAACAAACTATGATAATTACTGATTACGACATGTCTCGAAACGAAGCAATTGATATGTTGATTCATAAACTTAAAATTTGCCGTTATGTAGAGCACACATCACATTTAAAAAATGCAATCCTAGAACGTGAAATGGAGTCTACGACAGCTATTGGCATGAACGTGGCTATTCCACATGCAAAGTCTGATGTTGTAAAACAACCGATTGTAGCTGTTATGAAAAATAATCATGGTGTTAAATGGGAAAGTCTAGATGGTAGTCTACCTCAATTGATATTCTTAATTGCCGTACCAAACAACAGTCAGGATACACATTTAAAAATACTTCAGCGCTTATCTAAAGCGTTAATGAATGATGAGACACGCCAATCACTAATTAATGCAAACAGTACTACAGAAATTTACAACTTATTAATGAAAATATAGAGGTGTTTTAACTATGGCATTATTTTTACAACCCGTTTTTAAAGACAGAATTTGGGGCGGTCATGCATTAAAAGCATTTAACTATGATATCCCTAATGAAACAACTGGTGAATGCTGGGCAATTTCTGCACATCCAAATGGTCCTAATACAATTATCAATGGTCCATACAAGGATATGACCCTAGATCAACTTTGGTCACAACATCGTGAATTATTCGATAATGATTCACGAGATAGTTTCCCTCTGCTAACTAAAGTATTAGATGCCAATGATAAATTATCTGTTCAAGTTCATCCGGATGATGATTACGCTTTAAAACACGAAGGCGAACTAGGTAAAACAGAATGTTGGTATATTTTAGATGCAGCCCCAGGTGCTGAAATTATATATGGCGTACATGCACATAATAAACAGACGTTAATCGACATGATTGATAATCATGAATTTGACAGTCTTTTCAAACGTATACCTGTTAAGCCCGGTGGCTTTTATTATGTTCCTGCTGGCACTGTCCATGCCATTGGTTCGGGTATTTTAATTTTAGAGACACAACAATCATCCGATACGACATACCGTATTTATGACTATGATAGACGAGATCAAAATGGTCAATTGCGTGATTTGCACTTAGAGCAAAGTAAAGATGTGATTGAATTAGGCAATCATGAACCAAATACTACTCCTATAACAACTCACATCGACACACACACTGTAACTCAATTTGTAGATAATCAATATTTTGCAGTATATAAATGGGATATTCATGGAGATTTAAAATTCAATAAACCACATGCTTATTGCTTAGTTACAATTATCGATGGTACTGGCACTTTAGCAGTAAACGATAAGCACTATGACATCCAAAAAGGTTCTAGCTTTATTTTAACTACGGAAGACGAGGATATTCACTTTGTCGGTAATATTAGTGCTATAGTAAGTCATCCTGGATAATAGCAATGATAACACCCGTCCCATAAAAGACAGAAATTACTATCTCTTCTGTCTAAAAACATAAAAATCCACACATTAAGGTGATAGAACCCTAGTGTGTGGATTTCATTTTTATTCTGTAACGTTACTTTGGTCAACTTTTTCAGATACGCGCTTCATCAATGGATCTGTTACAGGTTTTAAAATTAAACCTACAACGAAGAATCCTATGCCAAATAACGTTAATATAATTAATTTTGTAATTAAGATTTCCGGAACAATACCGCCTACTGTTTCACGTAATGAATCAATGGCATACGTAAATGGTAAGTATGGCGAAATGTTTTGGAAAAATTGTGGCGTAGTTTGAATTGGGAATGTTCCTCCACCACCTGCAATTTGTAATACAAGCAATACGATTGCAATGGCTTTACCTGGGTTACCAAGTAATGATACGCACGTATATACGATTGAGTTGAAAATAATCGAACAGAAAATCGTTATAAGTACGAATAATACAGGTGACTCAACCCCTGCTTTTAGGATTAACAAATCTCCAACCGATACAATGAGTGCTTGCAACATACCAAGCATTATAAAGAATCCTGCCTTACCTAAGAACACTTGTCTTGTCGTTAAGACTGACTCTAGACTCTTATGTTTATTATCAACCGTTAATAAACTTACCATCAAGAGTGCACCTACCCATACTGACAGTGCAGTATAGAATGGTGTCATACCTGAACCATAATCCTTAACTGGGAAAACATCAACAGTCTTCTTATTAATAGGATTTGCAATAATACCCGCTTGCTTCTTCAAATCATTCTTAAGCGTGTCGATTAATTTGTCGACTGCATCATCTTTGTCTAATTTCTTGAAAATTTTATTCGCTTTTTTCAAATCTTTTTCAACATCAGGCAACTTATTTTGAGAAAAATCAGCTAAATCTGATAAAGCCTTTTTCGCTTGTGGCTGATTTTTATTTAGTAATCCTACCGCTTGATCATAACCATTTAATAACGTTGGTAAATTTTTATTCACACTTGCTGTCGCATTGGTTAAACGTTGCTCCAACTGTGGTAAATCGTTACGTACAAAGTTAGCTGCTTTCGCTACATCACTTTTCACTTTAGGGAAGTTTGCTTGAGCATTTTTAACAGCACTAATGTATTGTTGTTCAATACTTGGTAATACTGTTTGTAAACGATCGATACGTGTTTTACCATTTTTTAAAATAGATTGACCACTGTTGATGACTTGATCAATTGTATTTAGCTTAGACTGAACATTAGACAATGCCGTTTGCCCTTTATTCAATTCATCCATAATACGTTGTGATATTGATACTAAAGAGCTGTTAAGATCTTTTTTAACATAATCTCTAAATGATGATAATGATGAATCTAGTTTTGACAGTTGATCTAGTAATTTAGTAGCTTCAGCAGTTCCTGAACTACCATTCTTTAATGCATTGCTTAATTGATTAACTAACCTTAATGATTCATTAATTCGATTATTAGCTGCCTTTACCTTATCAATTTCTTTTGATAAATCAACATTTTCATTCTTCTCAATCTCTTTTAATGTATCGATAAATTGTTGATTATATTGAGTTGTGTATTCTAAACCGGACTTAACATTATCTAAAGACTCTCTAAAATCAGAAGGCTTGTCCGATGCTAAAATGCCATACGAAATATTACGTAATGCCTGACTATCTTTTTGTGCAGCTTTCGCTTGGGTATCTAAATTATTTGATAATGATAATAAAGAGCCCGTTAATGCCGCTTCCATTGATTTAACATCTTTATCTGTAATGTTTTGTGTGTTCTCGTTAGCTGTGCTGACTTGTGTTGTTGTTATATCTGCAAAACTTTGACCATCTTTTTTCCCGCTTGTACTTTGTGGTGTAGTCGATACAGGCGCATTATTACTATTTGGTGCGGTATTTTGCGTAACATTATTATTTGGTGCGGTATTTTGCGTAACATTATTATTTGGTGCAGTATCGCCACTTGGTGCACTTGGTGGCGTTGATGCTACACCATTACCAGCTGCAGGTGCACTATTTGATGTTTCGTTGTTCGCCGCGCTATTTTGAGGAATCTGTTGCTGATTTCTTCGATTTAAATCTTGCGCGCGTCGAATTGCATCTTGATAATCACCGACTCTACTTCTAACTTGTGTGACGAAGCCTTTGGCATCATTTAACTGTCCATTAGCTTGGTCAATACCTTGACTCGCAATGTTAAGTCCTTGATTAATTTTAGGGAACTGCGCTGGCACGTTATCAGCTGCAAAATTTAACGCTTTTTCAATTTTCGGCATATAATTATTTAAAGCTAATATCAACTTAGCCTTTTCATTAAGTTGCGGAATAGCACCATTGACTTCGTTTAATTTTTTCTGAGCATCTAAAATATCACCTTTATAATTTCCTAGTTTTCTAAAATCATTCGCATATTTATCTAAATCCGCTTGGTGGTTATTCAAATATACAATTTTATTCGCAAAGTCATTAATCTTAGGTAAAGCTTTATCTGCTGAATATACCGCATTTTTTATCTTGTTAATTGTCGGCACATTTTCTTCAATAGTTAAACCTGCTTTGTTAGCTTCTTCTAATAATGCTCGAGTTACTGTTTTATTAAATTGTTCATTCGCTTTTTCAACGACAACTGACGAACCAGTATCTGTTAGCTTAGACGCAACAGCGTTAATCTTCTGATTCACCTTAAATTCTACATCTGCTTTTTGAGGCTGCTTACGTAGTGTCCCGGTAATTTCATGTGTAAACTTAGATGGGATGTAAATACCTGCAAAATATTTACCCATTTTTATCTCATGATCAGCTTTCTCTCTACTTACAAACTGCCAATCAAAGCTTTTATTTTTCTTGAGTGTATTAACCATCGTATTACCGACATTAACTTTTTTCCCTCTGATTGTGTCGCCTTTATCTTCATTAACGACTGCGACCTTGATGTGTCCCGTGTTGCCATATGGATCCCACATTGCCCATAAGTTAAACCAAGCGTAGAACGATGGTAAAATAGCTAAGCCTGCTAAGATAATCCACACAGCTGGCGTCTTAGCTACTTTCTTCAGATCCATTTTAAATAATTTAAATGCGTTCTTCATTGTCACACTCCTATGTAGGAATTATTCATATTTTTTATATATTTTTTGTAAATTAATTTATTTTTGCGTTGTGAATTAGTATAATCAATTTACTGGAAGATATTTAGTCGATTGATACCTATCAACTATTTTCAGCATACGATAAATTATAACAAATCATAGTTTATTATCACACTTAATTATTATATTTTTCAAGGGAGAATACGAAATATGCCTAAAAATAAAATTTTAATTTATTTGCTATCAACTACGCTCGTATTACCTACTTTAGTTTCACCTACCGCTTATGCTGATACACCTCAAAAAGATACTACAGCTAAGACAACATCTCATGATTCAAAAAAATCTAATGACGATGAAACTTCTAAGGATACTACAAGTAAAGATATTGATAAAGCAGACAACAATAATACAAGTAACCAAGACAATAACGACAAAAAATTTAAAACTATAGACGACAGCACTTCAGACTCTAACAATATCATTGATTTTATTTATAAGAATTTACCACAAACCAATATAAACCAATTGCTAACCAAAAATAAATACGATGATAATTACTCATTAACAACTTTAATCCAAAACTTATTCAATTTAAATTCGGATATTTCTGATTACGAACAACCTCGTAATGGTGAAAAGTCAACAAATGATTCGAATAAAAACAGTGACAATAGCATCAAAAATGACACTGATACGCAATCATCTAAACAAGATAAAGCAGACAATCAAAAAGCACCTAAATCAAACAATACAAAACCAAGTACATCTAACAAGCAACCAAATTCGCCAAAGCCAACACAACCAAATCAATCAAATAGTCAACCAGCAAGTGACGATAAAGCAAATCAAAAATCTTCATCGAAAGATAATCAATCAATGTCAGATTCGGCTTTAGACTCTATTTTGGATCAATACAGTGAAGATGCAAAGAAAACACAAAAAGATTACGCATCTCAATCTAAAAAAGACAAAAATGAAAAATCTAATACAAAGAATCCACAGTTACCAACACAAGATGAATTGAAACATAAATCTAAACCTGCTCAATCATTCAATAACGATGTTAATCAAAAGGATACACGTGCAACATCATTATTCGAAACAGATCCTAGTATATCTAACAATGATGATAGTGGACAATTTAACGTTGTTGACTCAAAAGATACACGTCAATTTGTAAAATCAATTGCTAAAGATGCACATCGCATTGGTCAAGATAACGATATTTATGCGTCTGTCATGATTGCCCAAGCAATCTTAGAATCTGACTCAGGTCGTAGTGCTTTAGCTAAGTCACCAAACCATAATTTATTCGGTATCAAAGGTGCTTTTGAAGGGAATTCTGTTCCTTTTAACACATTAGAAGCTGATGGTAATCAATTGTATAGTATTAATGCTGGATTCCGAAAATATCCAAGCACGAAAGAATCACTAAAAGATTACTCTGACCTTATTAAAAATGGTATTGATGGCAATCGAACAATTTATAAACCAACATGGAAATCGGAAGCCGATTCTTATAAAGATGCAACATCACACTTATCTAAAACATATGCTACAGATCCAAACTATGCTAAGAAATTAAACAGTATTATTAAACACTATCAATTAACTCAGTTTGACGATGAACGCATGCCAGATTTAGATAAATATGAACGTTCTATCAAGGATTATGATGATTCATCAGATGAATTCAAACCTTTCCGCGAGGTATCTGATAGTATGCCATATCCACATGGCCAATGTACTTGGTACGTATATAACCGTATGAAACAATTTGGTACATCTATCTCAGGTGATTTAGGTGATGCACATAATTGGAATAATCGAGCTCAATACCGTGATTATCAAGTAAGTCATACACCAAAACGTCATGCTGCTGTTGTATTTGAGGCTGGACAATTTGGTGCAGATCAACATTACGGTCATGTAGCATTTGTTGAAAAAGTTAACAGTGATGGTTCTATCGTTATTTCAGAATCCAATGTTAAAGGATTAGGTATCATTTCTCATAGAACTATCAACGCATCTGCCGCTGAAGAATTATCATATATTACAGGTAAATAAGTATTATATTAAACCCGTAAAATTTATAAGTATAAACAAGGAGTTCGGACTTAAACATATTTCTGTTCATAAGTCCGATTTCTTATTCAATTAAACCCGAGGCATTCAGTTCGAACTGAATGCCTCGGGTCATTTTATATAAATATATTATTTTATGTTCAAATGTTCCTCATCATATCCGTTTCAATTGCCATCTCACACATTTTATAAATATGAGCAAATGTACTTATTCTCAAACATTACTGCCGAGCTTTAATTGACGTTATATTAACTATAAACTACTTTTCCATGACTCTACGGATTCAATGTCACATGAGCGTGATAAAATTTGTTCAATAATAAAGTCATGTTTATCATCTGATCTATCACCAACAGCATCTTCTAAAACAGTAATATAATAGTCTTTATCTACACTTTCTAATGCCGTGCTCAATACAGCTCCACTTGTAGAGACACCCGTTAATACTAAATGATTAATATCATTTGCACGTAAATAAACTTCCAAGTAACTACCTGTAAATGCGCTAAAGCGTCGCTTAGAAATAATCGGCTCATCTTCTAGTGGTGCTAAGTCTTCAAGTATTCGTGTAGACGCATCTGCTTCAGTAATCGCATATCCTTGAGCTTTAATTGTTGAAAACACTTTATTACTCGAGGAGACATCATTAAAATGCTTATCTAACACTAAACGTATGAAAATGACTGGTATTCGATGTTGTCTTGCTGCTTCAATTGCTCTCTGATTCGCTTTAATAATATTTTTTATTCTAGGTACACTACTCGCTATACCTTCTTGCATATCCAAAACTAATAGCGCCGTTTTTCGAGACATCTTCATTCTCCTTTACTTGTGTAGTTCTAAGTCGTTAAATTCATTATAACGTTAAAATGATGGACAATCTATTCATTGCATTTTGCATATACTTCACAATAATTTAAGGGGGGAAATAAGACGTCTTATATACTTAAAAAATATATAGATGCTCTTCCCCCAATATAATTATGCTTTATTTTTCAACTTATTGCGTCGTGATAACCAAATCATTAGTACACCCATTGCACCAACAATTACAGATATCGGCAACCAATGTTCTTTTATCGTTTCCCCCGCTTTAGGCAAAGATACATTACCATCAGCATTTAATAATCCACTTAACAATCCATTACCTTTACCAAGTGTTAACGTCTTTTCTGGCTTTGGTGTGGGTATATCTGGAATACTGTCTAATAAATTTGATCCTTGATTCATTAAATTTGCTAACTTATTTAAATCTGTTGTTTTCCCATTTTTATTCAATCTATCTAGTAAACTTGGACGATTTACTATTGGTGATAAAACATAGTCTATATCTTTTTTCGTTTGATTGAGTCTCTTTTGTAAATTCAATAAATCATCCGCTTTACCATTCAATGCCGATTTAACTAAATTAAAAATTTTATTTTGATCTGTTTCTATTTTAGTAATTAAATCAGCCAGTAATTTTGCCTTTTGTCTTTCTATACGTGTTGCTAAAATCGTTTCAATTGCTTGTTTTTTATCTTTGGCATTATTCAAAATTGCTTTTAATATATCATCTGAAGACGTGTCGCCAGTTGATGCAAAATGTTTCTTCAATTGGTCAACGATTTGGCGATTTGATAATCCTTTATTCGTCCAATCTTTAGCCAATTTATCTGCTTCAGCTTTTCCTAATTTCGTTTGTAAAATTTGAGAAATCAATAGCGACTTATCTTGTGATTGATCAATCAATGACGTTAATAAATCATCACTCGTTGTCAGAGATAGTTGATCAATATGACGAGTAATTTGATCTGCAATTTGTTGATCTGTTTTACCATCAACACGTATATCTTTTAGAATTTTATCTGCCTCGTCTTTATTAAATATACTTTCTAAAATGCTTTGTGTAGCATGCTTTTTATCATCAGTACGTGCAAGTTCTTCCAAAATAATATTTCGTTGACTTTTTATACGCTCTTTCGTCTTATTTACTTCGCTCATTAAGTCTGATTTTTGATTTTTAGGAAGTTGCGTATTTGCAATACGTTGATCTAAAGATTGTAACGTATTCAGTTTATGATATGTGTAATGTTGCGTTGAGGCATTACTTTTAGCCATTTTTTCAATCATAGCATGATTAATTTTATCGCTTCCTTGTAATTTATCAGTGAGTCGATTACTATGGCTTTGATTCTCTTCATTTGAAAGAAATTTATTTAACACAATATGTCCAGAACCATCATTATTTGGCGTTTTAGCTACTTCATGATTATTATCTGTTGTAGACACTGCTGGATCTTCCGATGTATCTTTCGATTTGTGTATTTGCTGATTCAAATGGTCTAAGTCTTCTAACGCCTTATTTACCATTGCTTCATCATTTTTATCATCTTTTTCTCCATGTTTTGTTGTAGCCGTTTGTGACACATCATTTTTCATTGCATTAAGATCGTCCTCGCCACTTTGTTGACCCCTATCAACCTTTGAAGAAACCTCATTTAAATCTTTAAGCAATTGATCTAATTTACTGTCTATATCACTTTGACCGTTCATTTCAATTTGAAATCCTTTATTGTCTTTGCTATCCAACTCATTAGCTCGTTTAATGATTTCATCTATTTGCGATGCTGTTTTCGCTTCATTTAGTTGTGCTTTATAATGTGCTTTAGATGAAGCCGATAACTGTTTTAATTGCTCAATTTGACGATTTGCTTTGTCAACTTTGTCTAATAAATCTTGCTTAGATAATATCTCTGTTGAAATTTCAGTATCCTTTTCAGATGCAGCTTGGGCATCGTACGGCAAGATATTCGTTAAAATGATACTAGTCGCCAACATTGTCGAACACGATAACTTTACATATAATTGAAACGGTTTCCCTCGATATTTAGCCATCAACATACTCCTTTCTCACTTACTTCCTTAAAAGAATTACATACTATTATATACCTGTTTACAAGAAATTTACACTTATCTATCTAGTTATTGTTGTTAGTAATTATCCACTTATTACTTAGCTTATATTTAAATAAACAAAAAAAGCATGACGTAATATCATATTGTCCATGTCGCTAACATCATATTACGTCAAATCTTTTATATTAAATGATGCTTTATTTTAGACTGCTTTTTCTTTTTAGCTTTCGAGCGCCTGTTTAAAAACTTGCTCGAATTGTTCACGCGAGATTTCGTGTGCATGTGCTTTTTGTGCTAATAAAGCATCTCGAAACTGTTGTTGATCTTTCAAACTTTCTAACATTTGTATTAATTGGTCTTTACTTTCCATTGTTATCTCATCATTATGCTCAAATAAGTGCTCTGATAGTGTTACTTTAGCATGGTGTGCTGTTTGACGATAACCTAAAATCAACAACTCATAGTCAAACGCTTGTTCCACCGCATTTAAAATTTCATTACCCTCATTGATATCAAGATAAATATCACATAACTGGTATAGTTCATTTACCCTGTCTATATTAATAGATGGGTATAAGTGCACATTAGCATATTGATCAAGTTGCATTAGCTTATCAGACATCTCTGTAATAGCAGCGATGTGAAACTTAAAATCTGGTAAAGTTTCAACCAATACCTTGATGTTACGAAGTTGATCCGAGTTAGTTAATATTAAAATTTCTTTAGTATATCTATTACGACTACGATAATTATATAGATATCCGCCTTGTAAAATACGAGATTGAACCTTTGCGTCTGCTATATTGAGCATCGTTTCATATTCGTTTTTATCTGGAATAATAATATTACAATGTCGCTTCATATCACCTTTACACATCAATTGCATATTTCCCGGGACATTACCATCGCACTGTTCTTGCCATACCAAAACATCACTACCATTTGATGGCAAATTATATAACACTGAAAATGGTAGGGCTAGTGAGTTAATAACGAAATGATGTTCCGTAATTTCAAGTTGCTTGATAAAAAATAATACGAATGCGAGCTTTGAAGGGAAAAAGTAAGACTTCCCTTGCCAATCCAATATGACATCAGATGTTACAAAATTTTCATAAATCACTTCTTTACCTTCTGCTGTCATATATTTCTTCAAGATCGCTTTACGATTTAAATCGTAAACAGTTTGTGCAAATTTAATACCATTCTTAGAATAATAATCGACAAATCGGACACGTTGTTGGTCATCAAACCATTCGACACGACTAACAATTCTAGAGCGCTCTCCACTTTGATAAAATATTTTGCCTCGTAGACGTCCCATATCATTAATTGTAGCCGAATTGTTGTTACCTTTAATTTCCCAAAAAGCTGGTACAGTAACCTGATTAAAAAATCGTGGTTTCATATTTTCTGAATTATGATTATCTGCAAAAAATTGATACGGTGATATAACATCGTCCGGTAAAAAGCCATTGTCATTGAGTACAATTGTTAAATCTTCCTCCAACTTACTGGCTTTAAAAGACTCATATAACTTTCGTGAATGATCGTTAAAATAATCAAATAATTTAATCATGCAGCACCTCTTGAACTAATGTTTCCCATTTTAAAATAATATCTTGAGTCATAAATTGCTGTGCCACTTCATAAGAGATGTCATGTGGTGTCTGGGGACCATTGTTAAAATACATTACAATGGCATGAGCTAGTTTTGCGACAACATCATCCACACTATCTTCATCGGTATCAAAAGGTACCAAGTAGCCATTTTCCCCATCTCGAATAAAGGTTGGGTTACCATAATTCACATTTAATCCAATCATACCTAGTCCTGAGCCTACCGCTTCCATTAGTGTTAACCCAAAACCTTCACTAGTTGATGCAGAAAGAAACAACTCATAATCAGAATAAATTTCATCAAGTTTAACATGCCCTAGTAAACGAATATAATCTTGCGCGCGGTGTGTATCAATAATTTTACGCAGTCGCGTCTTCTCGCTACCTTCTCCATAAATATCAAATGTTAATTCTGGCACTTGTCGTTTAGCCACGATAACTGCTTTAACAAGCCAATCAATATGTTTCTCATTTGCTAAACGAGATGCACTAATCATCGCATATGACTTTCTTGATAACGTTGGATATGATAATGCATCAATGCTTCCCACAGGAATAGTATAAACACGTGGACGATAACCTTGATATTGCTCAAATTGTCGACAAACCATATGATTTTGAATATCTGTTGCTGTAATAAAGAAATCAATGTATTTAGCTTTTGAAAATTGATATTCATAATAATTGTTCCATAGTATATGCTGCTCACTCATCATATTATTACTATAATGATCAGCATGAATCACAACACCAACTTTACTATCACCTTTATGCTGCAAAACAGCCTGACCAATATCAGAAGCGCGGTCTAATATGACAATATCGTCTCGGGTTAAATTCAATCGTTGTAAAAAGTATGCAATAAATTCCGTTTTGTTATACAACACCGCATCTTCAAACACATATATAGAGCTGTCTCCATCAATATATTCGTTATAAGCGATGGAGCCATTTTCATTATAGAATTGTCGCATATATAATTTCGCTTTATTATCAGCTGGTGCATAATACTCAGAAAATATGCGTGTATAACTATAAAAATCTTTACGTACTAACATACTATTAATTACAAATTCTGCACGATCCACAATGTCTTTTTGTTCATTTTGCAGATAACATGTTACAAATGAGGATTTCCCATTAAAATATAGGCGGACTATCTTACCATTTCTTTCTCTAAAACTAATATCATGACCAAGCTCACGTTCAATGTCATCTAACGTGTACGTTGTTGGCGCTATAGAAATGTCACTAAAATACTGATACAACCAAATAACTTCTTGATCTTCAAACCCAATGTTTTGCGTTAATGTCTGTATGTTCTCTGACTGTATAAAATCTAAAAACACAAATTTAGTGTCTTGATTTGTACGTCTCAATAATTTAGCACGGTAAGCTTGTGCATATTCAACACCGCTACTCGCCCAGCCTATACCAAAGTTTATATTATATATTGTCATGCGCTACCCCTTTTCATTTATGGAAAATGTATAACTGGCATACCCTCTTTATCAAATGTAATCATGCTTTGACAAATATTTTTCACCATTCTTTTTTTGATATTTCGTGTCATAACTTCAAATGAATCTAATGCAACTCTATGGTATTCAAAAATAGCGTTACGTTGCCCATTTTGTCGTTGATTAACGCTTGCTTTTAATTGTTGTAAATAGTCGACTTGTTCTAACCAACATGAATCAATTGCTTTCAAAAAGACTTTTTGAACGAAAATATTATAATAATATGCACTTTGCATGTTTTTACGATTCAAAGCTACTTGCTTTTCAAATTGCTCTAATAAAAATGTCACTACTGCTTGCTTATCTTTAAAATTAACACAAGCCACATCTTTATTAAATTGGAAACTTAAATTTTGATAAATATACTCGACAACACGCGATTTTGTTAGCACCTTTTCCTCATTTACAAACATTTCAAATACATCTTTAGCTAACGCTTTAAAATCTCGATTCTCAGCATCATCTATTTCTAAAACTCGATTGCGTTCCTCGTATACAAGATCTCGCTGTATACTAATGCTTTTTTCAAATTCATTAGCCATTTCACGAGCTTTAACCCCTTGTTCTTCCGAGATACGCTGCGCTTTAACTACAATTTGCTTAACTTTGCGATTAAACAAACTACTTTGCGATAATCGTTGTGCATCTAATGAATATAATTGATTATTTTCCGCTAAATTACTATCGCTCCATCGCTTAACTAAATAATCATCTAGTGAAATATATATACAAGATGATCCTGGATCTCCTTGTCTACCAGAACGACCACGTAATTGCCTGTCTACACGGCTATTTTCCATATGCTCATGAATAATAACAGCTAATCCACCTAATGCTTCGACACCTTCACCAAGTTTAATATCTGTGCCTCGACCTGCCATACTAGTCGCAACAGTCATGGAACCAATTTGCCCTGCTTCAGCTATCATCTGCGCTTCTTTTGCAACATTTTGCGCAATGAGTAAATTATTAGGAATATCCATTTGGAATAATACTTTCGAAAAGTATTCAGCCGCTTCAGCAGTTCTCGTTATGAGTAAAACCGGTCGCCCCGTTTCATGAAGTTCAACTATATCATGAATCATCGCGATGTTTTTCTCATCAACTGAACGAAACACTTTATCTGGTTCATCGATACGTTGAATCGCTTTATCAGTTGGTACTTGTACGACTATTTTTGAATACAAATCAAAGAACTCTGATTCGCCTAATTTTCCTGTAGCTGTCATACCTGAAAATGATCCAAAAAGTTTAAATAAATTCTGGAAGGTAATTGTTGCCATAACACTTTTATCTGTTGAAACCTCCATACCTTCTTTCGCTTCAATAGCTTGGTGAAGTCCAGCTTGCAACTTAGTTCCCGGTAACATACGACCTGTAATACGGTCAATTAAAACAATATCACCATTATATACGAAATAATCGACATTAGATTCAAACAAATATTGCGCGCGCAGTGCTAGATTAATATTACGCACTAGGACCATCGCTTTTTCGCTATATAAATCTTCAACATTAAAGTATGATTGTGCCGCTTCAATACCTTGATTTAACAGCCATATTTCTTTTTTGGTCTTCTTCATTTTAAAATGCACGTCTTCAATCAATGTATCTACAAACTCTTTCACAATATGAAATAGATTTGATTGTAATCTTGGTGCGCCCGAAATAACTAATGGTGTTTGAGCAGCATCTAAAATGATTGAGTCCACTTCATCAATAATACCGTAATTTAATTGTGGTAAAAATTTTCCTTCCGCACTATCTGCCAAATTATCAATTAAATAATCAAAACCGAGACGTCCATTAGTTGTATATATAATATCATGTTCATATATATTACGTTTTTCCCCTTTTTGATACTCATAATCCACAATATCAACAAAACCTAATGAAGCAGTTAAACCTAACCATTCATATAATGGTTGCATCTCTTCAAAATCACGCTTCGCTAAATAATCATTCGTTGTAATTAAATATGTTCCTTTTCCCGAAAGTGCATTTAAATATAAAGGCATCGTTGCTGTTAATGTTTTACCTTCGCCTGTTTGCATCTCCGCAATGTTACCTTCATGCAATACAATCGCTCCGATTAACTGAACTTCTTTAGGATACATACCTAATACTCTCCAGCTCGCTTCACGTGCCACTGCATAAGCTTCAGGTAACAATGTGTCTAGTGTATCAACTCCTGATGCTAAACGTTTTTTAAATTCTATTGTCTTTTGTTTTAACGCATCATCAGAATATGATTTAACTTCATCGCTCCATGTATTGATGCGTTTCACTATTTTTCTAATCGACTTTAGTCTTAATTCGTTTATCGTAACATCTAGTTTATGTTTCATTTACTTCCCCACCATTCAGTTTCGATACATCTAAGTAATCTAAAAATCGTACTGGATTCATTAAACGTGACATATAATTTAGATGGTTGTCTTGCTCTTCTTTAAAATAAACCTCGACATTTGTATCTTTTAGTTCATGATTTCCTGGGACATGTTCTTTAAACCAATCTTTTAAATCATCATCTTCATGGCTTGTACGATACACTTTGCAATCTAAATGCTGAGCGACATAAGTTGCAAAAACATTTGACTTTGACCCATAACTAATCAAATTAATAGCCTTTATGGTATCTTGACTTTGCAAATCATTCTTTAGTTGCTTAATATTTTCCTCGATATTGCCGTCCATCCAACGTTCAACGAGCCAAACATGACCAAACGGTTTCAAAAAATCATTCGAAATAGTTGGATAGGCGTCAGATGGTTCTGCAATAATGACATTGATCCTATCATTTCCATATTGGTCATCACCTATCTTCGTCACCCGCATGCTTTTATACTCTAAATCATCTTGATGCGTCATCTCTGTAATTGTTAAACATCTAAATATAAGACTCGTCGATGCTGCATTCATCATTTTTATTTTATAAGCATAGGCTTCATCAGGATATTGAATCGTAATACTATTTGACTTTACAATCTCAGTACTTAGTTTTGTGCCATTTTTATTATAAAAAATGATGATAAAATACACTGAACCAGCAGGCGTTGCATCAAAATCAAAATGCAATTTATAATACTGTCCTCTACGCAAAATTGGTAAACTTGGCGCACTTTTATATTTTGAAAATTGTTTTAACATCAACCACTCATGAATCGGTAATCCAGAGGGCATCAAAGGATTTATAAAAGTCACTTCACCATTTGAAAATGATACTTTTGAGCCATACATAAATGTAGTTTGTGAAATATAATTCCAAGTAACTTTAAATGTTTTGTTTTTCAGCATGTTGAACTCTCCCAAACTTGTCTTCCAAAATAATGTTGTAAAAATTAACAAACCAACTTGCAATGGTAGGTGAATCATCATTATGTCGCCCAGGAATACTGCGATTCATCACTCTTGCTTGGTGTGCTGTCAATACAGGTAGTAGCTCTTGAAATGCATGTGGATCATAATCATCATGTTGCATATATGCTATGGCAAAAACAGTTTGTGACAATGATTTCTTTTGAAATGTTTGCCAAAATTTTTGATTTAATGCCTTTATCGACGCTTGAGATGTATCACCTTCATTAGACACCAGGACGTCTAATGCTGTGCCGAACTCTTCTGGTCTAAGTAATCGCATATGTTCAGCAATCGTTCCAATATTAACAAGTGGTTTACCAACAATAATTGCCTGAGGATTTAACTGAGCACCATAATACAAGGCACCAAATGACCCCATAGATAAACCAGATAATATTAATTCATGTGGTTTAAAATTCAGCTTTTCTAATGTCTCGTCAATAACATTGATAATACCTTGTTCATATTCAGATGAACCGATATAAAAGCTACCACCTTCAACACGAGGATCGCCGATAAGTAAAAACGGTGCATTCATACGTTTCATCATATAATATCCTTCGAAACCTTCCGCTGTTCGATAACCACTAAAATATACGTTTAGTGGTGGTTTCATATCACCAGGGTGAAAATAATAAATAAATTCCTGTCGTTGACTATCTACGAAACGACTACCACCAAGTAAAAATTGACCCATGTCTAATCTAGACCATCGTTTGTGTATAGGTCCTAAATGTACCGTCCCGTTGCCACGCGCCTTAACAGTTACACTTATATAAGCATCAAATGGTTTCGTAGGTATCTCTAAAGGACTATCTAACATATCATCAGTCAATATGATTTGTTCAATTAATGCACCATCAGCGCCAGTCTGAATCAATCTAAATGTATATTGCAACTCGACCGCACCATCAATATCAAATTCTGGCCATATTTGAATGACTTTATCTTTATCGTAAACGAGATTATTTTGCCAAGATGCGATAGGTTTAAATTCTTTTCCAAATTCTCCACTCAACGTGAGCTCTGAATTACCTTGGTAAACGATATCTCCTTTAAAATTCGGATGAACAAGTGCTAACTTAGGAGAAACCTTATCTCCATACTGTCCTGAGAAGCTAACTGCCTCTAATTTATTATTACGTTCTTCAATGTTCCGGTAATGTAATGGTTGAACAACGTATTTTTGGACATTTTCGTCTTGTTCATATTCAACAGACCAAAATGATTCATCAACATACGTATTGTATGGTTCGCTTATCATTTGTAATAAATTCGTTAATGTCTCCGAGTATGGTGCTTGAATATAGATAAAATCAAAGCGCCCTTCAGCTTCAACAATCGCTTCAATAGCCTCTACATAACCACTATCAAATTCAAACAATCCAATATCGAAGTAATCCCAACTCACACCTTTTTTGTGTTGGAAAATAGGTTCTAAATCGTCTCCTCCAATTTGCAAAACTCTAAATTTACGTGGCATCATTTTCACCTTCTATTAACTCATCGAGCTGATTAATAATATTCTTAGAAGCATATGCATCTATTAATTTTAAAGAATAGGCGTACGCATAATTCCAATTTTTCAAATAAAACAAATAATAATTTAACGCATCATCTAATTCATCAACTGTATTTATAATACGGCCATTGTCATAATCAGAGACGTAATCTGTTTGTTGACCATTAATTTGTGGAATCCCAGCGCTAATTGCACTAATTTGTAAATACAAATCAGGTTCTTTTGACATATCTATCACAAGTCGCAACGTCCGCAATGCTTCTACAACATCATGTTCAGCATGTATCGTCTTAACAGCAATGATGTCATCTTGATCTTCAGGTGTCATTAATGCTGAAACATTAACATCCGCATTCTGTTTAGCTTGGTATTCCTCATTTACCGACGCAATACATTCACGAAGCCACATCGGTATGTCATTTTGATGGCGCGTTAATAAAATTAAACGGTAATTATCTTCTTGTGCGATATAATCCACAAGTCGTTGCATCATTTGTTGCAAATCAGCGTCACTCATACCATCTATCCATACACCTATAAATGTTTCCATCAATTGACTACTTATATTAGGTGATTGTCTCGTTTCAAATGGCGTGATTCGAATCATTGTATTCTCTCGCTGATACTTCTCTTGATGACTAATTAAATCACGTTCTAGTTGCACACTATCAACAATTAAATGGGCATTCTTTACGATAGATTGATATTCCTCATCTGACACAGTTTCATTTCTATTTTTAAAAAATGAATAACTTAATAATTTCGCCGGAATATGATTGGCTATTTGTCGATTGTGCCTAGCATCTGAAGCCACAATCACATGATCATCTTCGTGTATTTGTTGTGCAATCATTGCTTGAAATTTTTCTTCAATTAGTTGAGCCATATTGTTATATTCTGTTTGTTGATAGTGATGTTGATATCTTTTTGAAACAGTGACTCGTCCATTTTTAAAGTTTTCATAAAGCACACAATCTCCATTAATCGTTAAATATTCTTGGTAAGAAGCCTCTCCCTGATTATCAAAATAACGTATAGCTGATAAATAACCTCTATCATCAAAAATATAACGCCGTTGTAACTGATCTCTTTCAAATTCTTCAAACCAAATTGAATATCCTTCTTGACTAAAATAAATATTTGTATAGGTCTGTTCACTCGTCACACATTTTAATAAATACGGCGTGTACACAAACTCAACATCATCCGGCCATTTTAAGTGATGATAATTAATCGCTTGTGGCGCATGGTGACTGAATCCTTGAATTTCATCAAACACAGACCAATACTTTGTTTCATACAAATCATATCGATGTAAAAATGTTCTTATATTCGGCGCATGATTGAGAACAATCAGTTGATAATCTAAATTATTTTCAAGGTGCATCCCCATTAAACTAATCATATCGTCAAATTCCGTCTTATTTTGCGTCTGATAATACGGCACAGTCGTGTCTTGCCACCATCGTTGGTCATCATACCAAGCTGGAATAAAGTATTTCATAATTACCTCCTTACCAATACTGGTTTAAAAATGGCTTATATTTATCAAAATATAAATATGTACGAATTGTTTCTGCAATATTAATACTGATGTAAACTAATACAATCAGTTGTACTGAGAAATAAATTTCAGTAGATAAATGCGGTACAAACAATGTGAAATAAAGCGGTATACCAATAATGATTGTAACTAATGCCGATCCAAACCAACATACGCGTCGTGCTTGATAATTTAAGTAACGTTCTGTATCCTTACCAGGTTTAACTTCTGAAAAATAATTACCACTTTTCAAGAAGTCTTTTGATTTTTGTTTTGTATTTATTAAAAATCTCGATAAAAAATAACCCAATAACATTTGAATCACTAAATATACTGAAATACCTACTGGGCTATCAAACGTCAGCATTGGCATGTCATCTGATATGCTTTTATTAAAAATTGATAAAATAAAATGAATGCCACTCTTTAAGAAAACAAAAGCTGAAATGCTCATCATTAATGTAATACTGCCTGCAGGATTAACCTTCCAAGACAAATAAGATTTCATATTTGTAGCCGAGACATTCATCAAATCAATATACGGAATTCTAACTTCTACTAATTCAATGAATAATAGGATAAACAATGTGATTATCACAAGGATGATTAACAACGCAATCACAATATGACTTGCATCTATATATTCCATTTTTTGATGCATCATTGATTTAATAATGCTAACCATTACAATCGGCATTGGTCCTGCGATGCCGTAACGACTATTTTTGTCAGCTAACCAAACTAATAACATCGTTCCATTAACCAAAATCAATATTGTTAAGTAAATATTGTCTTGATGAACACGTTCTTTCGAAACATATTCATGAATCACAAAATAACTTTGAATAACACTTAAAATTAATGTTAAGATGCGCTCTTTATAATGCTTCTCAAGACTTGTTTGTTTCATGTATTTATCCATATTCCGATAAGAAATCAGCATCAAGATAATCATTGATGTTAGCCACGGACCTAATCCCAAAGTAAAAATGTTTAAAGTATTAACGTCTCCACCCATATTAGAAATAGTTATTTTAAAAAACGACTCATGTTTTACTTGCATATCGTTATACGAAACGATAGAAATATTTGTACCTAATATATAAATAAACAAGATAAAACATGTGTAAAGTATACGTTTATATATAATTTTATATTCGTATTGTTGTAAAAGTTTTAACATGTTACACCTCTTTTATATCAAAAACATTAAAAAGACTAAGGATATTTCACTAATTATTAAAATCTGATATAGATTTTTTAGTGAACAACGCCCCAGTCTTTTTAATTTTAGCCAGCTATAAATTCAATTTATGCTTGAGAATCATCTTGATCATTTTCATCTTTCTTTTTCTTTCTCTTCATTAAACCTAAACCAACTAATAATGTCATAACGCCACCTAGTAATCCATTTTGTTTTATTGAGTCACCTGTATCTGGCAATCTTTCTTCACTTTGCGCAGGTTCAGCATCATGTTTTGATGATACAGATGTCGCACTTAATGTTGACTGAGATTCATTTGTATTTGGTGCTATGGACTCACTTGTTGAAATAGATGTGCTCGTGAAATGAGTCTGACTCGTACTCATCGAATTTGACGGATGTATTGAGTTAGATTCTGATGTACTCATTGACATTGAGTTAGACATACTTGATGATGTTGAGTCGCTCATTGAAACTGAGTCGGACATACTTGCTGACATTGACTCTGAAATGCTTTGTGAACCGGACATAGATGCACTCAGCGATTCGGATGTGCTTGTCGAATCGGATGTGCTCAATGACATTGAATTGCTCATTGAAACTGAGTCTGAATCACTCATTGAATTAGAATCACTCAAACTCATTAACCCAGAAGTACTTAGAGAAGTGAAGTGTCTTATCGAATTAGACATACTTCCAGAATTAGATGTACTTATCGAATCTGAGTCGCTCACTGAAGTCGAGTTGTGCGTTGAACCAGACATACTTAATGATTCAGATGTACTTATCGAAGTTGAACCACTTGTTGATCCGGAAATACTTTGTGACATTGAAATACTCGCTGAATTAGATTCACTCATTGATGTTGAGTCAGATACACTCGTTGAACCAGATGTACTTAAGGAACTAGACGTACTCGATGAGTCAGATACGCTCGTTAAACCTGAACCAGACGTACTTAATGATTCTGATACGCTTGTTGAACCTGAATTAGACGAACTTAATGATTCTGATATGCTTGTTGAATCGGATTGACTTGTGCTCATTGAACCAGATGTACTTTGTGATTCCGACATACGTACTGAACCACTTGTTGAGCCTGACGTGCTTAATGATAATGATGTACTTGTCGAGTCCGATGTGCTTGTCGATGTCGAGTCTGAGCCAGATGTACTCAATGATTCTGAGTCACTGATAGAATTTGAATCACTTGTAGATTCTGATTCTACAGCACTTTGTGAACCACTGATACTTATTGAAGTCGAATCACTTATACTGTCTGATGTTGATAATGACGTCGACACCGACGTGCTTTGTGATGTCGATGTACTTGCACTTGCTGACATTGATAATGATATCGATGTGCTTAACGAACCTGATGCGCTTGTGCTTGTTGACTGGCTTTGTGCCATAGAATCACTTAGCGACTCTGATGTACTCGTTGAGCTCGAGTCACTTACACTTATTGAACCTGATATTGAGTCACTTAAACTTGTCGATGTTGAAACTGATACGCTTCCGCTCATTGAATCAGATGTTGAAAGTGATGTACTCGTTGAATTTGATCCACTGATGCTAGACGAATCGCTTGTAGACATTGAGTCACTTTCTGATGCACTGATGCTCATAGAGTCAAATTGACTATTACTTGTTGAGCTTGACTGCGAATCGCTCACACTTGTTGACGTTGATTCTGATCCACTCATACTTTGCGAGCTACTCAATGATTTTGAATCACTTAATGAATCAGAAGTGCTAAGACTTATGGAACCACTTAAAGATATTGATCCACTTAATGAGTCGGAGTCACTTGTACTAGTAGAATCACTCATTGATATTGAATCACTTAGCGAGCTAGACTCGCTTACACTTTCTGAACCACTTAATGATGTCGAAGTGCTCAATGAACCTGATGTACTTGTTGAAGTCGAACCACTTGTTGATTTTGAATCACTTAATGAATCAGATTCACTCACGCTTTCTGAACTTCTTTGTGACGTCGATACACTTAATGATGACGAATCGCTTGTGCTTACTGAATCACTCATCGATTGTGAGCCACTCAATGAACTAGACTCGCTTACACTTTCTGATTTTCTTAATGACGTTGAGACGCTCAATGAGCCAGAATCACTTACGCTTGTTGAACCACTCATCGATTTTGAGTCACTTTCAGAATTAGATTCACTTACACTTTCTGAATCATTTACAGATTCTGACATACTTTGTGAATCAGATATGCTTGCGCTCATTACTTCACTAGCCGATGTTGATGTGCTTGTCGAATCACTTAACGATATAGACGCACTCATCGAACCAGATGTACTCGTACTTGTTGAGTCTGATGTTGAATCACTCACACTATCAGATAATGACGTTGAATCACTCACACTTGTTGATGTACTTGTTGAAAGCGACATACTTTGTGAATCAAGCGTACTTGTACGCATCGAAGTACTAGTTGAAGCTGATGTACTACGAGAGTCACTTGTTGATGTTGATGTACTTGCCGATCCAGATGCACTTGTACTTCTTGATGTGCTTTGTGAATCGCTTAATGATGTTGATGTTGAATCGGATTCACTTGTACTTTCTGATGTTGAGCCAGATTCTGATGTACTTTCCGATACTGACTCACTTGCAATAGTCGACATTCGGATTGATGTTGATGTACTTTGTGAATTACTTAATGACGTTGATGTGCTTTGTGAATCGGATTCACTGCTTTGCATTGACGCTGACGTTGAATCACTTAATGATGTTGACGACGAATCGGATTCACTAATGCTCGCTGAGTTACTGAGCGATGTTGACGTACTTGCTGATCCTGAGTTGCTTGTACTTGTTGAGTCACTGAGCGATGTGGATGTACTTTCTGATTTTGACTCACTTGTGCTTGTTGATATGCTTTGTGAATCGGATTCGCTTTCTGAACCACTTAATGATGCAGAGGTGCTTGTTGAACCTGATTGGCTTGTACTTTTAGATATACTTGTTGAATCGCTTAGTGACGTTGATGTCGATGTGGATTCACTTTGGCTTGTTGACTGACTTGTATATGATGATGTGCTTTGTGAATCGGATTCGCTCGTGCTTGTACTTGTTGAGGTTGAGGCACTTTGGCTTGCTGAGTTTGAGTCTACGCCGCTTTGATTCATTGATGCACTTAGTGACAATGACGTACTCGTTGAGTCAGACAAACTTGTACTCGTTGACGTACTTGTACTTCCTGATGTTGATTGGGACATACTTATGCTCATTGATGTTGAATCGGATTTACTTTCACTTGATGATGTTGAGTCGGATTCACTTTCACTTGTAGAACCACTTAATGATGTGGATGTACTAATGGAATCAGATTTACTTGTACTGATTGAATCACTTGTCAACATTGATGTACTTAATGAATCAGACTTACTATCACTTGTGGAATCACTTAATGATGTTGACAGACTTGTAGAGTCAGACAAACTTGTACTCGTTGACGTACTCAGTGATGTTGAAACACTCTCGCTCTTAAACGTTGACGTTGATTCACTGTTACTTGTCGATGTTGAAATGGACGAACTACCACTTGTTGAATTACTTAATGATGTTGAAGTGCTACCAGATTCTGATGTACTGTCTGATAATGACGTACTCGCACTTGTCAAACTACTCACTGACTCTGATGTTGATTCAGACGTACTTACACTTAATGATTCACTTAAAAAGGCAGATGCACTTTGTGATTCTGAATCACTTGTACTATTTGATTCACTTAATGATATAGACGTACTCTCTGAACCAGATATCGCTTCACTGATAGAATCGCTCGTCGACGTTGAGTCGCTCGTTGAATCAGACTCTGATGTACTTAAGCTTGTGGAATCACTCATAGATGTTGATGTGCGTTCTGAATTACTTGTACTTAACGATGTCGAAGTACTTACCGAACCAGATGTACTTGTTGATACACTTTGTGATATTGATTCACTTGATGCAGTTGAAGCTGATTTGCTATCACTCGTTGAATCACTAAACGACGTTGATATGCTTGTTGAATCGGATTGACTTGTGCTCATTGAACCAGATGTACTTAGTGATTCCGACATACGTACTGAACTACTTGTTGATGTTGATGTGCTTGTTGAGCCAGACTGACTTGTACTCAATGATAATGACTTACTGTCAGAATCCGATGTACTTATCGAATCACTTAATGATTCTGATGTACTACCTGACTGAGACGTGCTCATCGAACTACTTACGGACATTGATTTACTGTCTGATGCAGCTAATGATCCACTTGTACTCATAGAATCGCTTATCATTTCAGACGTGCTCATTGAGTCTGATGTGCTTGTTGAGACACTTTGTGACCCCGCTACACTTAATGATCCAGATACTGAATCACTTGTGCTCGTTGAATCGCTTAATGATTCTGATGTACTCATCGATTTAGAATCACTTGTACTTAATGATATTGATGTACTTTGTGATTCCGATTTACTTGTTGATGCACTCACTGAATTCGAAATGCTATTAGAAATACTTATAGATTCTGATGTACTACCTGACTCACTTAATGATTCTGATGTACTAATTGAATTTGATGTACTATCACTTACCGATTGTGATGTACTAGCCGAATCGGATGTACTTGTTGATAAGCTTTGTGACTTAGACAAGCTTCCTGATGTACTCATGCTTACTGAATCACTTAACGATGTTGATGTACGCAATGAATCAGATGTACTTGTTGAGACACTCTCTGATTTTTCAGTACTGCTAGAGTTCGAAATAGAATCGCTTAATGATGTTGATTTACTAACTGAACCTGACATGCTTGATGATACACTTTGTGAATTCACTAAACTTGTGCTTGTTGAGCTTGATACACTATTACTTTCAGATGTGCTTAATGACTTAGATGCACTCACAGAATCAGATAGGCTTACACTTGTCGATTTCGAGGTACTAGCTGATGTTGAAGTCATTATTGAACCAGATGTGCTCGTAGAAGCACTTTGTGAGTCAGCTTTACTTGTTGACACACTTTGTGATTGTTGGGTACTTCCCGATGTTGATACGGAATCACTCATGCTATTTCTTGTTACTTCATATTTAAAAGTGGTTGTCGTTTTGTTACCACTCGCATCTGTAGAAACGATTGTAATAGTACTTGTACCAATGTTTGTTGGTGTACCACTAATAGTATTATTTGTGCTATCGAATGTTAATCCAGACGGCAATCCTGTGACTGTATTTGTTACTGCATTACCACTATTGTCCTGCGTAGCAATTTTAATCGGTGATATTGGAGAAAAAACTTCTGATGATTTATCTCCTATTGGCGTCACTGTTGGTGCTGTCGTATCCACAACATTTATTGTAAAAGTTGTCGTCGATTTGTTATTTGCTTGGTCAGTAGATACTACTGTCACTGTTGATTGACCAATTTTTGTTGGTGTCCCAATGATTGAATTCGTTGCACTATCATAACTTAATCCGCTTGGTAATCCTGTAACTGTATTTGTCACAGTCCCTGTACCATTATCCGTTGTAGTCAACACAATAGGATTCATTGTTTTACCCACTTCAATGGTTTGATTGCCTACAGTTACAGTTGGTGCTTTTACATCAGTAAAATAATATGTCACTGATTGTCCAGCATTCGTCATTTTTACAGTTTTATTTGTATCATTATAAGTTGATGCATATGAACTATCGACAGATGTGTAGTTATATCCTTTAGCAGTCAATGCAGATTGTTGATTATCGATTGTCACGACTTGATCAACATTTCCTGAATATGTTTTTGGTGGAATAATATCTTTACCTGTTGTTACATCAACGTATCTCACTTGTGTAACAGCAGACTCTGTATATTCGAATGTTCCAAATTGTACTTGTTGTAAATTTGTCGCGCCACCTGTTGAGGCTGTCATTGATAATGAAAAGTTGGTCGTACCACTTTTCGTAATCCAATCCGAAATATTACGTGTCCATGTTTGACCTGCATACGTTACAGTCATAACCTTTGTATCACCATTATAAGTAATATCAAAATTTTGGAACGTGTTGTTTGTAGGTTGAACTTTTAACTTCGCAGCATTATCAGCTGTTGAACTTGATGTGTACGTTGTCGCAACGCCAGTACTATCTGTTGTAACAAAGGCACCAAACGCACCTCCACCAGCTACATTAGATGGGTCAGCATTCGCCTTTGCAGCTGAATTTGGTTTAGATGTATTGTGATACGTATCCAATTTGAAACCAAATGCGTTACTTAAGCCACCAATACCTACTGCGGCACCGTTTAACCCTGTTTCACCTAATACACCTGGCGAAAAGGCAAAGCCGATACCATCTCCACCATTTCCATTACCTTCGTATTTATTACCTAAATTTACTTTTCCAGAAAAATGAAAACTCTTATTAGAGTCAATACGTGTTCCTAATGTAATGGCACCTTTTTGACTGTAAGTATCTTGCGTTAACGTTACGACCCCTGTACTTTGGTCATAAGTGGCATTACCTGAAGTTGTCATATATTGTTTTAAGTTATCTTTATTAACTGTAATTGTATTAGCAGTTAATGCGGTTGTCGTCGCTGCTGACGCAAATGTTGACATAGCTAAGCGACTGAAAGTTCGAAGTTTTACTGGTGCAGTGCTAGTTGACGTTGTACTAGTTTTGTTTAAGTTGGCTGAAGTTGGCGTTGTGCTTTGTGAAGTGTTATTTGATGCAGTACTTTGATTTGTTGATGTATTAATTGGTTGTTCTGTACTTGAAGTTGAAGTTACAGATTTAGTATCAGAACTTGATGTAGTATTCTTTGAGGATGTTGATTCTGATGTAGATGTCAATTTTTCTTGTTGATTGCTTGTACTATTAGTTGTCGAAGTGACATTTTCAGACTTTTCACTTGAGACTGTGTCACTATTTGATGTTTGTACCGAACTACTATTTTTCGTTACGCTTGTGGAATCGGCTGTTGATGTTGATGCATCGATTGTCGTTGAATTTTGATTACCTACTGTTTCACTTTGTGTATTTAATTCAGATGTTAATGGTGCATCAGAAGCCGCAAAAGCTTGCTGGTCATGCAACATGTTTACCGTGAAAGCCCCGCCGATCACTGCCGTCGTTTTCAGTCCGTATCCAGTCATTTTTTTACTAATGCTTTGATTATCTTGACTCACCATACTATGACTAATAAATGGTAGTCCCATTATTTTGAACATTTCTATTTCTTTAATTCCGGATTTCACCCAATTTTTTCCAGATTTATAAAGTCTTACTCTTGTTTTTTCATTTGCTAAGCTGTCATGAAATTCTTTCTGTCTTTTACTCATGTAATAACTCCTTGTATTATCTTTACATTCATTAGATTATAATATATGCCATTATTCAATTTAATACAACTCTTTTTTTAAATAAAAAATACTTAATTTGTCAAAATCCAATTTTTCTCAAAAGTATATTCTTTGATGAAATCGCTTTCTTTATTGTGTGAGATTTAGTATAATTTTTTAACTATATTCTGAATAACATGCCTTATTATGTTTATATAATTTTGAAATCAGTGCTTATCATCTTGGACATCTTTTATTTATTTGGTAAAAACTTCTTTTTATTAAAATGTATTTATCATCCACCTTTTATTCATTAATAGTCAATTTACAACTAAAAGATAAATATTATATTTATAATACATCTTTAATATTAAAGTAATATCAATATATTTTCAATAAACCTAGTGTTATATATCTGAATTTCTAAAAAATTCTTCTTTAAAATTATAAATATAGCGACATATCGCTTCCCGGTTTTGAAATATAAAAATACATCGAAACTAATTTCAACGTGTAGTTCCGATGTATTGAAAATGATTGAATTCATTATTTCTTGTTATCTGATTGATTATCAAAATTTCTTCCTTCTAAACCTGCAAGCTCTTCTTTAGAAGCTGATGGTGCTTTCATTTCAAATATTTCATTCACAACCGTGTAATCATAATATCCTAACCTAGCAATAGGTTTAATCGACTTAATGTCTAATTTACCATTATCAAGAATGACCTTATCGTCAATATGAACCTGAGCAACTCTTCCTATAACAATATCAACTGTTGATACAGGGTCTCCTGTCGGAATACGAATCGTTTGAACGTACTCACATTCAAAATGTACTGGCGATTCTTTGACTCGATAACCTGGTGCTTCTATACATGCTTCTTTCGTCACACCTGCATATTCAAATTCATCCTCTTCAGGTGGTAGTGCCTTCGACGATAAATTAACAGCTTCTCTTAAATCATACGTGGCCATGTTCCATACAAACCACCCTGTCTCTTCTGCATTTTTTACTGTATCTTTACGCTCATGATCACCAAGAACAGATTGATTTGCTGCGAACATAACCATAGGCGGATCCCAAGTTAAGTTTTGATACTGACTATAAGGTGCTAAATTATCTTTCCCATCTTTCGATACAGTAGAGATCCACCCTATCGGACGTGGTACTGTACTACTTTTAAATGGATCGTGTGGTAAGCCATGACTCCTTACACCTTGCTTCGGCGAATAATTCATTCTATCCTCACCCCTTATTAGTAATTACATTTAAGGTTACGCTCTCATGACATAAGCGTCTAATATAAATAATCAATTTATTTATAAGTAGAAACTATATATGACATGGTTGCTTATAATTTGCGTTCTTGATTCGAAAATTTCAGATAAAGATTTATGCAATTAATATTTAATGATGTTTTTTGTTAATTTAATTAATATTAGTTAATATAATCAAGATTAGCTTATAATAATATTGAATAACATTATTTTAGTTTTTGTATGATTTACCTATCAACTGAAAAACAGCTAATACAAAGGAGCTAATGAAGATATGAGAAAAATTATGCGAACCTTATTATGCACATCAATCATAGTAAGCGGTTGCTCTTTCATACCAAAGTACCAAACAAAAGATATTCCAAAGACGGTTAGCATCAAAGATTATGATGGTCAATATATTGGTGAACATAAAAAAAGAAATGAAGTATTTCTGAAAAAACATAAAGATGAAGCTATAAAAAAATATAAAGACTATGTGAAAGATACATTTGGTTATGATTGTAAAATTAATTTAGTTGAGGCCTATACTAATAAATCTGGATTTAGCGAGAAAAGTAAGGTAGATGGTATCTCAGTGGTTGGTACTGTCAATTATGACGTTCCTTTTCAACTCCAATTGCTTTTTGTTGAATCTGGAAATGGCATAATAATTTCAACATTTACACCTGGTCATATAAATGAAACATCAGCGGCCGTTTCAGCCATGATGTACAAACGGTATGAACATGAAATTGAACAAGCTCGATTAAAGCTTAAATGTGAAATTGAAAAAGATAGCTATTATGCGATGAGCGAAAAACTTCAAGTAAAACAAGAATTTAACGGCGTTACAAGGCAATACTTGAATTTCAGAACAGATAGTATCGATGATCTGGATAAGTTCAAAAAAGAATTCAAACCTGTTATGCACTTAAAAGGAGATGCATTCAATCAACAGTTACAAAATTTAATTAATAAATATCCTGAAATTAAGAAAAGCATGAAATCTGACTTTATTGCATATTATGATAAGAAAAGCACAAAAAATGTTAATAAATATTCATGGGATTTACAAATACCAACCAATGACACAATGAAAAAAATACCTGGATCGAAAATGATGTATTTTTATAAAGACAGTGTTTCTCCATCTGAAATTGGAGAAGATGGTAAGTTAGAAAATAAAACTAATAAAATAACTATGTCTGGTGGAAATTGGGAAGAGATTCAAAAAGAAATAAAGTAGCGCAATGTCAAAAAAAAATATATATACCCAAAATACTACTTATCATGAGGAGTCATTAAAAATGAGAAAACTGATAGGCTTCATATTATGCACATCAATGATAGTAAGCGGTTGCTCTTTCATACCAAAGAACCAAACAAAAGATATTCCAAAGACGGTTAGCGTCAAAGATTATGATGGTCAATATATTGGTGAACATAAAAAAAGAAATGAAGTATTTCTGAAAAAACATAAAGATGAAGCTATAAAAAAATATAAAGACTATGTGAAAGATACATTTGGTTATGATTGTAAAATTAATTTAGTCGAGGCCTATACTAATAAATCTGGATTTAGCGAGAAAAGTAAGGTAGATGGTTTATTAGTCGTCGGTACTGTCAATTATGACGTTCCCTTTCAATTTAGACTGATATTTGTTGAATCTAGAAATGGCGTAGCTATCACAACATTTACACCTGGTCATATAAATGAAACATCAGCAGCCGTTTCAGCCATGATGTACAAACGTTATGAACATGAAATTGAACAAGCTCGATTAAAATTCAAATCAGAAGTTGATAAAAATGGTTATTATGCCATGAATGAAAAACTTCAAAAGAAACAAGAATTCAATGGTGTGACTAAACAATATTTGAATTTCAACACAGACAGTATCGATGATCTGGATAAGTTCAAAAAAGAATTCAAACCTGTTATGCACTTAAAAGGTGATGCATTCAATCAACAGTTACAATCTTTGATTAACAAATATCCAAAAATACAAAAAAATACGAAATCAGAGTTCATTGTTTATTATGATAAAGAAAAAAATAGAGAAACAGTAAAAAACTATGCTTGGAACCTTCAAAAATCTATAAATGACGTTATGCAATCATATCCTAGCACAAAATTTGTACAGTTTTATAAAGATGATATTTCCCCGTCAATGGTAGATGGAAATGGCCGTTTAAAATCGGATACTAATGTAATTTCCATCGAGGGAGGAAAGTATAATGAGAACAAATAATCATATAACCGATTTAGATGCTATTGAATTAAGCAGTGCTTGGAATTACAATTCGAAATTGGTAACTGGCAAAAATACCCTACTATCAGATAGCCTTTTAAGAGATATTAAAGTATTAAGTTCTAATGCTAAAGGTGACGCCGACATGTTAGAAACTGAACTTCATGCTGTTATAAACGCAATGTCTCAAAACGAAGGTAAATCTGTTGATGCACTTAAAAATAGTACCGCTTCTCTAAAAAACAATCTAACCAAATTAAAAGAGCAACTCGATAAAACCACACATTAAATTCATATATTTTGAGTGAATAGAATTATATTTCCATAGCAAACATTCCTGAACTACATATGTTACATAAGAGATTCATTTTTGAAGAAACGGGTAAAATGATAAAACAACCGTTTTTCAAAAAATCAAATATTGGGAGGAATAAAAATATGATTTTACGTTACGTGACCAATTTAAAACTTGCGAAAGAGCTATACCAAGCCAGTAAACCTAAATTGCAAGAAGATAAGGGTATGATTGAACTGTTTGAACATACTTTTGGCTTGCAAAAAGAACTTGTAAAATACGTAGGCATTGCAGAAGCAACTACTGCTGCTTTATACTCAGCTAGCTTTATCAATAAAAACATTTCTCGCCTTGCTTCCCTATCAACAATAGGTATTTTAAGTGTAGCTGCTTACAAACATTTCGAAGCTGGTCATGGAAAAAAAGGTGCGCAACATGCATTAGATTTATTAGGACTTGCTACTTTAAGTTTACTAGATACATTTTCTTGTAATAAAAAATAGTCTTCATTTTAGAAGCACATACTTTAGCACCTGTGTACTTTTGATTCAATTCATAAACGGTACACCGCTATAGCATGTGTTTTATTATTTTTCTGGTCTCTTTATTGTAAATATTCCCCCTAATTTAGCATAATCATTTCCGGCTAAACGAGAAACAGCCTGTAATGCGTGTGGATTGATTTTAAAATTACCCTCATAAATACTGTCATCAATATGATAAGTTACAATTTCGCCTATTATTAAGTCAGCCCCATCTAATACATCTCCAATCAATATCATTTGCGATAGTTTACATTCGAATCTCATTTTCGCGTCTTTAATTCCTGGCGTCTTAATCGTTGTAGAAGTTAAAAGTGATAATTCTGTACGGCTCAACTCACTGTCACCATATGCTAACGGCGCTGCAGTCTCATTAATATCTTGAACATTATCTTCGTCTGTAATATGCACAACAAAGTCTCCAGTCCGCTCTATATTCAAGGCAGTATCTTTTCTCTTACCTCCTGCACGTTGAACTGCAATAGCAATCATTGGCGGATGATTATTAACTATATTAAAAAACTAAATGGTGCTGCATTTACTGATGCATCTTGATTTAATGTTGTAACAAAAGCTATAGGTCGTGGAATAATTGAACCAATTAATAATTTATAGTTTTCTCTAGCAGTTAATGATTGTGCATCAAACGTATGCATAATACCTACCTCTTTTCTTAGTATATCTAGGTATTTCTCCGATTTCGGTTAATTTAAACATCTATTCTCCTCTGAAAATCACTTGTATTTATTTAGCAAATCTTTTGAAATATGACACATATGCATATCTTCTGGATATTTTTCCAAATGTTGCTGATGTTCTTCAGCACTTTTAATGTAGTTAGACAGCGGTAAGACTTCCACTGCAATTTGATCTCTGTCTTTACGTCGTTCAATGAACTGACACGCTTCAATTAAGTGGTCATCTACACAACTATATAAACCCGTTCGATACTTTTCTCCAATATCATTTCCTTGTCGATTCACACTGTATGGATCAATGATTTCAAATAAATAATTCATGATGTCTGTAATTGTTAACATACGATCATCGAAATGAAGTTTGACACATTCAGCATAACCATCATAAGGACTATCTAATTTAGAGCTTCTTCCATTTGCTCTTCCTGCTTCTGTATGTATAATTCCTGGTATTGTTGTGAAAAATGCTTCAACACCCCATAGACACCCTCCTGCTACATAAACAACTGCCATATTTACACCTCATCATCCTTTTTTATATTTTTAACAAGGTTATACCATTTAATACCGCCATGACATGATTCTGATACACCTTCATTACGATACCCATATTTTTCATAAAATGAAATTAATGATTCTCGACATGTTAACGTTACACCATGTCGATGTTGATTCTTAGCAAGATTTTCAAAATAGTTTAGTAAGCGACCTGCAATACCTTGACCTTGATAATTTGGTGCTACAACAAGACCTAACACACTAATATAACCACCTTCACTATTATTTGTGGGGACATTTTTAAATAAATCATCGCTAATGTAACGCTCTTTTATGACAGGACCGTTGATATATCCAATCACTTCATCATTCTTTTCAGCTACAATAAAAGTTTCTTGAATTTGTTCAATTCTCAATTTCAATGCCTCTGGTGTTGCAGCTTCTTCCGGTGAAAAACCAATATTTTCAAGTGCAATAATTTGATCTAAGTCCTGCATGATTACTTTTCTTAATACCATAAAAACACTTCCTTAGCCCTATATATCAAAAGTAATACCTTCATCTATATATTCATTATTTTCAAACTACCTTCACTATAAAAAACGAGTCTTTTTATTAAAAGCCATTCGCCTTAATCAATTAGACAAGTTGTATTATACGAATTTGCAAATAATCATGATTATAATTCATTTTAAGCATACTCAAAAAGACTGGTACATGTATACCAGTCTAATTAGAAAAAATATATTTAGTTAAAACCATTTCAAAAACGACTTCACTTTTCCTAGCTTAGTCGGTCTGTCTAAATAAACAAAATTATCATTGATTACTGAACTGGCATTTCGAAGTAATGCTTCAATGTCATTCGAATATTTCTTCAATTTATGATTGTGAAATAATTCTTGCATCAAAAATGGTCTTTGGTCACATGAATGTGCATCTGAGGCTACAAAATGAGCCAAATTACATTCTATAAATTGTAATGATAACTTTTGAATGTTTTTTCCAAATCCACCAACTAAAGAACTCGATGTTAATTGACTCAATGCCCCATTTGCAACAAGTTCATATAATATTTCTGGGTTTTTGGCGATACTTCTATTTCTTTCAGGATGTGCAATGATTGGTATGTAGCCTCTCGATTGTATTTCAAAAAACAATTGTTTTGTATAATGTGGTACTTCGCCCGTTGGAAATTCAATTAGTAAATATTTCGAACGATTAATACCTTGAATACTACCATTATCTAAGCCTTGCAGAATCGAATCTGTAATTCTAATTTCTTGCCCGGGAAATAATTTAATATCCAATGCTTGAACTTCTGGGTGCGTTCTTAACTCCGCCAATTTCACAAGCACTTGTTGAAATGTATTATCATATCTCGGATGCAAATGATGAGGTGTCGCTACAATACTTGTTACACCTTCATCCTTAGCTTGCTTTAATAGTGCAATACTCTTTTCAATTGTTTTAGGACCATCATCTATATCAACTAATATATGGTTATGAATATCAATCATGATTCATCAGTCCCATAATATGCATAGTAACTAGCACTTTTATCTTTAGGCATTCTATTTAAGACTACACCTAATAATTTAGCACCTGTTGCTTCAATAAGTTCTTTTCCTTTTTTAACTTCATCTTTATTATTATTTTCCGAATTAACTACGTAGACAACATTGCCGGTAAACTTTGAAAATAATTGCGCATCTGTAACTGTGTTCACTGGTGGCGTATCGATAATAACAAAGTTATAATTCATCAATAACGTGTCATATAAATTTGCAAATGCCCTTGATGTAATTAACTCTGACGGATTCGGTGGGATTGGCCCAGACGTCAAGACGTCTAAATCTTGAATTTCAGTTGAGATAATACTGTCTTGATAAGTTGACCAATTTAGCAATAAACTTGAAAGTCCTTCATTGTTTGGCAAATTAAAAATATAGTGTTGCGTAGGCTTACGCATATCCCCGTCTACGATTAATGTTTTATAACCTGCTTGTGCATATGCAACTGCTAAATTTGCTGCAATTGTAGACTTACCTGCGCCTGGTGCCTCTGAAGTGATTACAATGCTTTGAACTGCACTGTCAGGATTTGCAAACATAATATTTGATCTTATGCCTCGAAATTTCTCGCTAATAGGTGACTTTGGTTGTTCATGGACAATTAAACTTGATGTACTTCTTCGTGTATTCGTCATGGTAATTCCTCGTAAATTAAAATTTTTGTATTGAACCTAAAATAGGTAATCCTAGTTGCGATTCAACATCTTCTTCAGTCTTAATACGCTTATCTAATAGTTCTTTTAAGAAAATAATCAATATTGCTAAAACAATACCAACAATGATATTGATCACTAAGTTGACAGATACTATTGGAGATACTTTTACAGCATTATCATGTGCTGAGGAAAGTATTGTAACATTATCAACACTCATAATTTTAGGCATGTCATGTGCAAAAACTTTAGATATTCTATTAACAATTTTGTCAGATTCAGATTTATTCCCAGTTGTAACTGATACAGTAATAATCTGAGAGTTTGTTTGATTGGTTACTTTTAAAAACGAATTCAACTCAGCTGTTGAATACTGACCGTCAAACTCTCTAGATACTTTATCTAGAATTCTTGGACTTTTGATAATTTCCGTATATGTATTAACAGACTGCAAACTACTTTGAACATTTTGGAAAGCTAAATCACTTGAGGACTTTTTCATGTTCACTAATATTTGAGTAGAAGCAGTATATTTGTCAGGCATAACAAAAAAGGTTAATGCCGCACTTACTACAAGACATATTGCCGGCAAAATAAGCAATAATTTAATATTCTTCTTTAGAATATTTAATAGTTTTACTAAATCAAACTTTTCTTTCATGGTTTCCTCCACATAATCAATCATTGTATTCATTATGTATGTTTTATAAATCGGACAATTATATCTAGTTTAACGACCACAAAACATACACAACTACATTTTCTCTAATTTTTTATATAAATATTTTATCGTTTAAAATTATATCATGATTCTTGACTGTTATGTATAATTTATTTATATTTTCGTTCAAGATATAATGTTGCCTAACTTCAAATATCCAAACCTATCAGTAATAAACCTAGATACCATCGTACTCTATCATAGCTTTCTTATAATCGAGTAGAAGCATCATCATTACTTGATTATTTTCTCTTTACAACACCGAGCGTGCCCGTACTCGGTAGTTCAATACCTTGCGTAACCCGTCACTGTGAGTTGGGTTAACGATAATAAAGCCCACATCTTTTAAAAAGATGTGGGTAATTTATATAATTTTTATTTACATTTTAAACTTATATAAAAAAGCGTCTATGTCATGATTTACCATCACATAGGCGCTTATCAATAAATTATTAATTATTACTTTCCATTTCATCTAATTTATGCGGATTTCCTGTAATTAGATGACAACTTATTCTTTTCAGGGGAACATTACATTTTTATAATATGTTCAAAGACAAACTTAACCATTCACAAATATAAAGAATAATATTATCAATTTCGAGTTGTATTGTCAACTTTATATAGATTTTAAAAAATAATCTCATATCTTTTTTTACAAAAGTAAGTTAATTATTACAAACTAGTAACAAAAATTATTTCTTCAAAAATATATTTAGTAGCGAATACACTTCATCTTTGAATTGACTTTTACTTTCTTCCACTGCTCCAAATTTTTGCGAAAAGGATGCTTTCAAATACCAACTTTCAAGAAACAGCAATATTAAATTCTGAAAGTCTTCTTTTGTCATCTTTATCTTTGATTCATCATAGAATTTTGCTATCTCTTTACTTAACGATTGATTTAAATCTTGTATTTGTCCGTAAATATTTCCAGAAAATTCCTCAGGCGTATTAGATAATTGAACGTACATTCTAATATACCTTTCTTCGATGTCGAAAATAAACTCAAATAAGAATTGATATAAAGCATCAATTGAATAGTTCGATTTATTTTGATTCATCATAATAATATTATTAAGGTAATCAAAACAGCATTTAACACTTTGTTCGTAAATACTTTTTTTCGAGTCAAAATGGTAATATAAACTCGTTTTTTTTATATTTACACTTTTAGCTATATCATCAAGTGTTGTACCGTCATACCCCTTCTCTGAAAATAAGGTTATTGCGTTATCAATAATCTTATCCTTCAATTTTTATAACCCCCTACTGAAAATTAATCACACTATGTTACAGGAAAATTAAGCTGCAATTACAAATATTTCCGTTTAATTATAACAACAATCTATTGCAAATTAAAATACTATCAATTACCATATGGCTTACAACCTAACTAACGAAAGGTAGGTAAAGAAATTGCAATTTTTTAACTTTTTGCTTTTTTATCCTGTATTTATGTCTATTTACTGGATTGTCGGTTCAATTTATTTCTATTTTACCAGAGAAATTAGATATTCATTGAACAAGAAGCCTGACATAAATGTGGATGAATTAGAAGGCATTACATTTTTACTTGCCTGTTATAACGAAAGTGAAACGATTGAAGATACGTTGTCTAATGTTCTTGCACTCAAATACGAGAAAAAAGAAATTATTATCATTAATGATGGAAGTTCAGATAATACAGCAGAACTCATCTATAAAATTAAAGAAAATAATGACTTTATTTTCGTCGATTTACAAGAAAACAGAGGTAAAGCCAACGCACTCAATCAAGGTATTAAACAGGCTTCATATGATTATGTAATGTGCTTGGATGCAGATACTATCGTTGATCAAGATGCACCATATTATATGATTGAAAATTTCAAACATGATCCAAAACTTGGTGCGGTTACAGGTAATCCTAGAATTCGAAATAAGAGTTCTATTTTAGGTAAAATTCAAACGATAGAATATGCAAGTTTAATTGGCTGTATTAAGCGAAGTCAGACACTTGCTGGCGCAGTCAATACTATTTCGGGTGTCTTCACTCTATTTAAAAAAAGTGCAGTTGTCGATGTTGGCTACTGGGATACTGATATGATTACCGAAGATATTGCAGTTTCTTGGAAATTGCATTTACGTGGATATCGTATTAAGTATGAACCGCTTGCCATGTGTTGGATGTTGGTTCCAGAAACATTGGGAGGTCTTTGGAAGCAACGCGTGAGATGGGCTCAAGGGGGACACGAAGTATTACTACGAGACTTTTTTAGCACAATGAAAACGAAAAGGTTTCCTTTATATATTTTGATGTTTGAGCAAATCATCTCAATTTTATGGGTATGTATAGTGCTTCTATATTTAGGCTATTTGTTCATAACAGCAAACTTCTTAGACTATACATTTATGACATATAGTTTTTCAATATTTCTACTATCATCATTTACTATGACTTTTATAAACGTTATTCAATTTACAGTCGCACTCTTTATTGATAGTCGCTACGAGAAAAAGAATATGGCTGGACTCATATTTGTAAGTTGGTATCCGACAGTATACTGGATTATTAACGCAGCAGTAGTTCTTGTCGCATTTCCAAAAGCATTAAAACGTAAGAAAGGTGGTTACGCAACATGGTCAAGCCCAGACAGAGGGAATACCCAACGCTAAAATCATCGCTAAATATTGTAAGAGAAACAGCACTTATCGCTATATCGTGTGTCTTTTGGATATATTGTTTAGTTGTTCTACTCGTTTATATTGGTACTATATTTGAAATTCATGACGAAAGTATCAATACAATACGTGTTGCTTTAAACATTGAAAATACTGAAATTTTAGATATATTTGAAACTATGGGCATTTTCGCGATTATCATTTTTGTATTTTTTACAATTAGCATATTGATTCAAAAATGGCAGAGAGGAAGAGAATCGTGAAGTATAGAAAATTAATAATTTTAGTGTTGAGTATCTTGATCATATTGCCTGTAAGCACACTGGATGGTCATCATATTGCAAATGCAGATGACGATCCACCTAAAAAACTGAAATATAAAGAAAATAGTGCTCTGGCATTAAATTATCACCGTGTAAGAAAAGCGAATTTTCTGAATAATTTCATTTACTTCTTTTCTAGTAGTAAAGAAATTAAAAATTATAGTGTTAGTCAATCACAATTTGAATCTCAAATAAAATGGCTAAAATCACATGATGCTAAATTTTTAACCTTGAAAGAATTTTTATATTACAAGAAAAAAGGTAAGTTTCCAAAACGAAGTGTATGGATTAACTTTGATGATATGGATAAAACTATTTATGAAAATGCTTATCCAATCTTAAAAAAATATAAAATACCGGCAACTGGATTTATTATCACAGGTCATGTTGGGGAAGAAAACTTTCACAACCTCGATATGATTAGTAAAAAAGAACTAAAAGAAATGTATAAAACTGGGTTATGGGAATTTGAAACACATACCCACGATTTGCATAACTTATCTAAAAATAATAAGTCAAAATTAATGAAAGCTTCTGAAGCTACAATCATAAAAGATTTAAACAAAAGTGAAAAATATCTAACTAAAAACTTTAAAAAGTCGCAGAAAACTATAGCCTATCCTTATGGCTTGATGAATGACGATAAATTACCGGTAATCAAAAAAGCTGGGTTAAAATACGGTTTTTCATTAGAGGAAAAAGCAGTCACTCCGAACTCCAATGATTATTACATCCCTAGAATATTAATTAGTGATGATGCTTTTGAGCATTTAATTAAGAGATGGGACGGATTCCATGAAAAAGATTAGACTTGAACTCGTATATTTACGTGCTATTATATGTGCAATTATTATTATCACACATTTACTTACACAAATTACTTTAAAACATGAAAATTTGGAGGGAGGATCCTTAGTATTACAATTTTACATTCGTAATATTGTGATTTTTGGTACACCTTGCTTTATTATCTTGTCACAGTTACTGACAACCTTGAATTACCAAAAAGTCACCTATAGATACCTAACTACACGCGTAAAATATATACTTATTCCTTACATATTAATGGGATTGTTTTACAGTTATAGTGAATCATTATTAACAGATTCAAGTTTCAATAAACAATTCATTGAAAATGTCCTATTAGGTCAATGGTATGGCTATTTTATCGTTGTTATCATGCAATTCTTTATTTTGAGTTATATCATTTTTAAAATTAACTATAACCTATTCAATAGTAAAATATTATTATTGTTATCTTTTATTTTACAGCAATCATTTTTATATTACTTTACGAACAACACAGCGTTTCACGATACCGTGCTACACTATTATCCATTAAGTGAAAACACTATAATATTCGGATGGATTTTTTATTTCTTTTTAGGTGCATATATGGGTTATAACTACGAACGTGTTTTAAATTTCTTAGAACGTTATTTAGTTATTATGATTGTATTAGCTGTAGCTACTTATTTTGTGTTTATTGCGTTAGCAAATGGAGACTATTGGAACGTTACCAGGTTTTCATATTCATTAACACCATATAATAGTATTATGTTTATTGTTATCTTGGGTATTTGCACGCATTTTAAAACAATGTTATTTAATACGATTCAAATGATTAGTGCTTTCTCATTCTTTATTTATTTATTACATCCAATCATTCTAGACTCATTGTTTGCATATACAAATATATTTGAGGATAATACAATGGTCTTTCTAGCGATATCACTACTATTCATTTTAGGATTATGTATAGGTGTCGGTATGATATTGCGTGAATTCTATATCTTTAGGTTTATTATTGGAAAACAACCATATAAATTGAACATTAATGCTTATTAATTATTAAGCTATGTTAAAAACACGCGGTGGGCGAAATCAGTTTGAATTGACTGACTTCGTTTTACCGCGTGTTTAATATTTGTTATGCATATATTCTTATTGCACATTTAAACTACGTAAATGCCAATGGGAGTGGGACAGAAATGATATTTTCGCAAAATTTATTTCGTCGTCCCACCCCAACTTTCATTGCCTGTTGAAATTGGGAATCCAATTTCTCTTTGTTGGGGCCCCGCCAAGATATTACTTGAATAATTCTTTTAGAATTCTAAATAATGATCCGATTAATTGAAAGAAGTCTGCTGTCATTGTATATACCTCCCTTTACTTTATAAATTATGCTTGCTTAGTATCAGTCACCTTTTCAGTTTTCACTAAATCGTCTGCTAAATGATGCCAAAAATCTTGTAATTCTTCTCTTGTGCGCACTGTATCAGAACTATCTTGTCCGACAAAGTCAACATGATCCCAATCATGTTTTGTAGGCGTTACTTGCCAAATGCCTTTTTGAATTTTATCCGTCGCATTTGTATAAGCTTGATTAAATGGATGTTGAGAAGAAATAACGGATACTAAACCATCGTTTTCTCGCCATTCTTTTTCAGTAGCTTTACCGATTAAGTTACCAGTAATCACAAATGGGAAAAACATATTTAAGTCTGCTTTTTGTCTATCGCTATTTAATGCTTTGTGCGTTGCTTCACCAGTGTATGTTTTATACACAATGTTAGGGTTCAACGACGTTTTACGATTTAAATCTGTTGCACCCTCACGCGTCAGATCGTAAAATCCATTATCTTTTGATTTCCATAAATTAGATTGTTTAACGCGTTTGACATAATCAATATATGATTCATTTGGCTTTTGTTTTAGACCCCATTGAGCCAACCCGAAGTCTACTCTTGAATTTTTATTACCAAACATTTTACCGATATCAAATACGATTTGTCTCACTAAAGCTTCATTACCAGCTAAATCTGATGCGTGTGTACCATTATGTGGTGTTCCTAAAGTAGTAATTGATGAAATCATATTGTCATTATTACCTTTGAATAGTGGAGAAATTTCGCCACCATGTTTCTTTTGATACTCTATTTCTTCACGATTACCATTACGCAGTAATTCTTCTAGTTGACGTATCGTTTGACCGCCCATACTATGTCCAACTAGGTGTACCTTCTGTCCTGGTTTCCAGTCTTTGTAAATTCCTTCGTATGTTTTTCCATAACGTTCATGTCCATATTTTGCTGCATGTGCTGCACCATAATCTACACGACCGCCTTTAATATAATAATAAAGTTCAACTACGCGGTCATAGTTACTTCCAAAAGCACTTATACTTGCTTCATAAGTTTTGTAACCATTTTCTTCTAAATCTTGGCGAATGTTCATTTTATTACCGCCCCAATAATGAGCTAACACTGAAGGATTAATATCATCTGTAAACCCATTGAAACCATGCACTAAAACGATAGGATCTTGATTTTTATACTGCCCTTGTTTGGCAACTTTATTCGTTTGATCACCTTTCGCTTTTGCAGTAAGTTCCTTTGTCCCTTTATTTGGTAACGTTGCTACTGCACTACTTTTCAATAAATTTAATCCATTTTTCTTGTCATTGTCCTTTGTTGGTTCTACTGGTGATTTTTGATTGTTTTTTAAATCTGAAACTGATAGTGTTTTTTCGTCTTTTTGAGGTTTCACTTCTTGTTCATTGTTAAAATTGTAGTTAGTAATTTTATCATTCGCTTGATTATTTTGTTGTGGTTGTACTTTTTCTATTTCTGACTTATTAACAATTTCTCGTTGGCTTGTTTGATTTGACTTATTTAATGGTAGTGCTTCCTTTGTTCGACTTTGTGAAGGTAGATTGTTATTAGCGTTTGAATCTTGACTATTATCTGCCTCTTTTGACTGTTGCTGTGACGCCACTTTACTTTGTTTGTCATCATTAATAGCCTGTTCTAACCCTTGATTTACATCGCTAGGATTAGCATTGTTATTTTTTGTTGTATCACGTTGAATATTTTTATTATTAAGCGATGATTTTTTATCATCCTTTAGTTGATCTTTATTCAAATCATCTGTTTTACGATGATTTTCTTCTGATATTGTTTTATCATTATGCAAGTTCTTAGTTAAATTTTCAGTATGTTGCTGTTCGTCAACACCGTTTTCACGTTGATAATTAGCATTTTCCCTAGTTTGTTGATCCCCAATAGATTGTGCTGTAACTGTATCCTCCTGTGAATTTCCCATATTCACTTGCTTCTCAGCTGCTTGTGCTTGTCCACCACTTAAAAATAGTAATGTAGCTATTAAAATGGAAGATGCACCTACACTAAATTTACGAATACTATACTTATTTTGACTTTTCATCATTGTCAGCACCTCTATTTTTTTATTTTAGATAAACAAATTGATAATTATTCGAGGAATAAACTCAAATAATTTACTTAACCAAGCACTCATAATGACCATCCTTTCTATTGTTTAATTTGACGAGAAAGCGTTTACATTTGTATTTAAAAAATATATTCTCCAAAGAGAATTTAAAGTGTATACGCTAATCATTTCAAATTATTAATTAATATTATATTTGGCAAAATTTAATTAGTCAATAATTAGACACAATTTAATTATGCAAATTGTAACTTTTTTACATATATCTTTTGTGATTTTTAATATTTACATGCTTGGGTCTTGATTCCAATGATGTATTATTTTTTTAAATTAGCTGTATGGGGGGGATTTATGAGCTATCACAGTTATAATGTTTGCTGGTGTCGTATTTTAAACCTAAAAATATCATTTCTTCTACAATGATTTTCTCAGGATAAACCATTATGCTCGTAACTTTGATTGATATATACCATTGCATGTTCTCTTCTCAAAGTATATGTCGTGTTATTTTTAATTTATTGTTTAATTACTCTTGAACTACCTTTAACTTAATCTCGAATTTATGATGATTAGCATAAAAATACACCCCATAAAGTTAGTTTTTTAGTCCAACTTTCGGGATGCACATCTTAGTTCTAATGGAGATTGTCTTTTAAATAGGCTATGACATTTCTATTTCAGGCTAGATATATTTTTATTCACAGTATAAATACAAAGAATATAAAGACAACTATGATATTAATAGGTAGTAACGACAAACATAACTTTTTAGCTTTTTCGCCATTTTTCCCTTCATAACTTCATTATATCGATTCATATACTTTTCAACATCTTTAACAGTGACATCTATTCCTGAGTTGCTCAATTTACTTTTCATAATTATTTTTGATTTCGTATTGTGATTATCCACTACTTATCTATAACGAGTTCGCAACTTTAGTACCATCACAGCATTCATAGTTAAAATATGTTGGTGTCGTATTTTAAAATTGAAAATGTCACGTTTTCCACAATATTTGTAAGTGTATAAGTATAAGCCATGATCCTTTTCTCTATATCTCAGTCCATTCTTGTTTTACCACTGTTCGATATTTTGTCGTTCGCCTTTAAAGTTATTGCGCTTATGATGTCTGCGCGCTAATTCTGCCTCAATTTCTGAAAAATCGACGCCTAGCGCATGCATCAAGACAAATAAATGATAAAGTTCATCTGCTACTTCACTTACAAATGCTTTTTTGTCACCTTTAATTGCTTCAATTACGACTTCAAAAGCTTCTTCACCATATTTTTTTGTAATCTTTTCTATACCTTCTGTTAATAAATATTTTGTATATGACTTTTCATTATTGGATTGGGCACTATCTTGAACTGTCTGCGCTAATGTTTGCACTGAAAATGGAACTTCTGTGTTAAAACAACTTTGACTGCCTGTATGACATGTTGGTCCATTTGGTATGACATCAATTAAAATAGTGTCATTGTCGCAATCTACATGAATATCTTTAACACGTTGGGTATGACCAGATGTTTCGCCTTTTGTCCATAGCCGTTGTTTCGACCGCGAATAGAAACATACCACACCATCTTCTATCGTTTTATCAAAAGCTTCTTGATTCATATAACCCAACATCAATACTTGTTTTGTTTGATTATCTTGTAAAATTGCTGGCACTAAACCTTTGCTAAAATCAATTTTGTAATTGGTCATCTTACTGCTATACCCCCTTGCTGTATCACTTCTTTAATAGATTGAACCGTCGTTTCTCGATCATGTAATATACTTGCAGCTAAACCTGCAGAAACATCCGTCTGATCAAATAATTCTACAAAGTGTTGTGCATTGCCACCACCACCAGAAGCAATGATTGGAATATTTACAAGGGATTTTATTTTTGCAAGATGCTCAATATCAAATCCTTGTTTCATACCATCATGCCCCATACTTGTAACGAGGAGCTCACCTGCGCCTAACTGTTCTACTTGCTGTACCCAGTCATATACTTTAATATTTGTCATTTTTTTACCACCATGCGTACAACAATAATGTGCTTTTCTTTCAGGATCATAATAGCTATCAATTGCTATGCAGATGCATTGTCTACCGAATTTATCACTCGCTTGTTTAATTAGCTGTGGATTTTTTAAAGCACTTGAATTTAATGATACTTTATCTGCACCATGATTTAACAATTGGGTAATATCATCAAGGCTTTGAATCCCACCCCCTACAGTAAGAGGGATAAACAAGCGTGACGCTGTCTGTTCAATCACTTCTAGCATTAAGCTATGACCCTCTTCCGTCTTAGAGATGTCTAAAAATACTAACTCATCAGCCCCCGCTTCATTGTAATACATTGCTAAATCAACAGGATTCCCAATATCCCTTAATCCTTTAAATTGAATCCCTTTAACGACACGACCATCTTTGACATCTAAACATGGAATGATACGTTTTTTAATCATTTTAGCCCCTCCCAAAATGATGCTTGATGTGCAGCCTTTCCTATAATAGCAGCGTGAACATTTAGCGACGCTAATCGTTGAATATCTTGCTGATGTCTAATACCACCAGACGCGATGACAGGAATCGTCGTTGCCTTTACTAATTGACCAGTTAATTCAAAGTTAGGTCCGGACATTTTGCCATCTTTAGCAATATCAGTATATATAATGCCTCCAAGAGGTATATCCGATAACTGTCTCACAAAACTAAATAAATTCAACTCTGTGTCCTCTTCCCACCCGTTCACTTTAATATCCTCGCCATAAGCATCAACAGATAAATAAATGCGACCTGGAAATGTATGTGCCATCTCTTTAAGCCAATCAGTATCTTGAATGCCTTTCGTTCCAACTATGCAATAATTAATCCCTGCGGCAAAGTAGTCCATGATTTGTGACTTCGTACGAATGCCACCACCTACTTCAATATCTTTGGTTGTTAATCTCCTCAATGACTTAATATAATCAAACTCTCGGGCATGCTGTGCCTTAGCACCTATCAAGTCGACGATATGAATACGATTCACACATTCAAATTGACTATAGTAAGCAATACTTTCTTCAGCCGAACGCGACATTTTTTCTTCACTATTATATTTACCCTCTGTTAACCTCACACTTGTTGACCCAATCAAATCAATCGCTGGCCATAATTCAATCATTTATAAATCCCCCTTGTATTGCCTGACGCAAAATTTGTAACCCATATGTACCGCTTTTTTCAGGATGGAATTGAATACCAATATAATTGTTAAATTGGACGATTGCTGGAATATCAGTACCATACTGCGCATATGCAATTACATTTTCTGACATCGGCGCTTGGTAAGAATGTACGAAGTAAACATCTTGATTTAACATAGGATGCTTACTCACTAAATTATTCCAACCTAAGTGCGGCACTGGGTATTCTGTTTGGATACGCGAAATATTTCCTGGGATAAACCCTAATCCAGATGCATCGCCTTCATCACTATGCTCATACATTAATTGCATGCCTAAGCAAATACCGATCATTTTCTTATCAGTATTCTTAGCCAATATTGCATCGAGATTTAATCGCTTTATCTCTGACATCGCATCTTTAAAATGACCGACACCCGGTAATATGATTGTTTCTGCTTGATCGATTATATTTTGCTTATTTGAGACAACCACCTCATACCCCAAATGTTCAATAGCGCGTTTTACATTACTAATATTCCCTAATCCATAATCAACGATGACAATCATTCAATCACACCTTTCGATGACGGCACACGCTGATCATCAGTTGCAGTTAGCGCTATGCCTAATGCACGGGAAAATGCTTTGAATATAGCTTCAATTTCATGGTGTGTATTACCACCACGAATCAAATCAATATGCGTTGTTAATCTTGCATTGATTACGACTGCTCTAAAAAATTCTTCAACTAACTCCGTATCAAACGTACCAACTTTTTCTTTACTTAACGTTGCATTGAAAGATAAGTATGGACGCCCACTTATATCCACAACGACACGTGCTAATGTTTCATCCATTGGAATGTACATCGTTCCATAACGAACGAAATGCTTTTTATCTTTAATCATTTCAAGTAACAATTGACCAATGACAATGCCGATATCTTCAGTTACGTGGTGATCATCTACGTCAATATCACCTTGTGCCTCGATGTTTAACGACAGTCCACTATGAAATGTAAACAAAGTTAACATATGATTTAAAAAGCCCACACCTGTATTAATATGCGATGGTGACTGGTCATCTGATATTGAAATATTTAGTTGTGTTTCAGCTGTGTTTCGTTGTTTTTGATAAATCATATTTTGCACTCCATTCTTTAACAATTTCTTCTAATTGCTTTAACTGTGATGCTGTTGCAATTGAATATCTTACATAGCCTTTCATTACCTGCTCATCATAAAAACGAGGTTTAAATCCTTGTTCATATACGTATTGTCCTAATTGTTGCGCTGCTGAACCTTTAGTAAGTACAAAATTGGCATTTGATGGAAATACTGACATTTTATCTGCAACATGTGTATCAAATATTTGTTTTAACTGCTCAGCTAATTGGCGTTGCATTGTTAAAAATCGACTTGTCTCTTCTCTATGTCTAAAAATATAAGTCGCAATATTTAGCGTAAATACATTTAATGGATATGGATGTTCTATTGTTTGAATACGCTGTATCGTTTCAGCAGTACTAATTAAGACGCCTAATCTTAAGCCGGCAATTCCAAACGCCTTTGATAATGTACGCATTCTTAAGATGTGTGGTGCCAGTTCCACGTCATATGCCATGCCATAATCTAAATATGCTTCATCAATGACAAAGTATCCGTTTATTGCTTTCATCTTATCTGCAATAGCTGTTAAAAATGCCGTATCAAATTGCTTGCCTGAAGGGTTATGTGGATTACTCATAATAAAAAATGATGGTTGTACTTCATCGATTTTCGTTAAAATGGTTTCCAAATCAAACGTTAAATCTGATCCTGCATCTACAAATGCAATTTCACGATTTACTTGTGCCGCATATGCTTGATACATAAAAAAATCTGGATTTAGCGTTAATGCCGGACCTTCTGGCATGATCAGCATTAACTTTTGAATCAATTCATCAGAGCCATTTCCTGCAATAATCTGTTCAGACGATAATCCGTAAAATTTAGCATAAGCATCCTTGAATTGTTCATATGCTGCATCAGGATATAAATTATATGGCGTTGCACTAATAATAGACGTCATTGTTTTTTCATCCAACGGCGTAACTGGGCTTTCATTTTTATCAATATAAATCATTTCAATTACACTCCCCTAAGACTGACGTATTAAAATGGACTGTTGGTGATTGTATAATGCTTCAACATGAGCAATATGTTGTGCTGAATCAGCAATTTGTTCAAACGTATCTTTTGATAAATGGATGACCGTGTTCCGTGTTAAGAAATCATTGACCGATAACCCATTGGTAAATCTAGCTGTTCTATTTGTAGGTAATACATGACTAGGTCCAGCGACATAATCACCTATAACCTCTGGCGAATAATGTCCAATAAACAATGCGCCCACATATTTCACTTTTTCAATATATGGTTGAGGATTTACTGTTTGAATCGACGCATGTTCAGGCGCGATTGTATTCATAACGTGGCATGCTTCATCAAAATTACTAGCATGGATAAGGTAGTGTTGATTAGCGATACTTTTAGAAACAATGTCGTATCTGTCCACATTAGGCAATGCTTTAGCAATACGTGATTCTAAATCTTTAAGGACTTGCGCATCTTCACTAATGACATATGTACGTGCTAATTCATCATGTTCTGCTTGCGCAAATACATCATATACGATGGCATCTAAATCTGCGGTGTCATCAATAATCAGTGCTATTTCTGTTGGTCCTGCAATTTGATCAATACCTACCTGTCCAAATAAATATTTTTTGGCATATGCAACAAATTGGTTACCTGGACCTACAATCTTATCAACTTTAGGTATTGTTTTTGTTCCATAAGTCAATGCAGCAATACTTTGAGCACCACCAACTTGAAACACTTGATTAACTTGCGTAATATAACATGCAGCTAATACCTCTTGGGATACTCCGTTAGGTTGAGGTGGTGTCACAACAACAATATTTTCTACACCCGCTACTTGTGCTAAAGTCGCTGTCATTAGAACCGTTGATGGATAACTTGCTTTGCCACCAGGCACATAAATACCCACACTTTCTAGTGGATGGTATATTTCATAACACTCCACTGATTTTTCTAACTGTTGATTCGTCTGCTTAATACTTTCTTGATATGCTTTAATTCTTTCATAACTTTGTTGTAATGCTTGTTTTGTTTTTTCATCTAATGTGTCAAATGCTGCTTTAATTTGTTCATGACTAATTTCTAAATGATCTGTTTTCGTATGATCGAATGTTAGATTATACATTTTCAAAGCCTTATCTCCATGAACTTTAACTTCCTGACAAATATCGCGAATAATTGGATACAATGACTCATCTAATGGTGCTTCTAATGAAAATTGATTTAAAAATTGTTGTGCATTAAGCATTGGCTATAGACACCTCCAAAGAGCGAATAAATTGCTCAATTAATTGTGATTTTTTAAAATAAGCAGCTTTATTAGTGATTAATCTTGCATTGATATCACTAATATGTTGCTTTTCAACCAGTCCGTTCGCTTCTAGAGTAGTACCTGTTTGAACGATGTCGACAATTCCGTCTACCATATCGACGACACAAGCTAATTCAACAGAACCACTCAATTTAATCAATTCGACATCAATGCCTTTTGATTTAAAATATGCTTCGGCAGTATGGACATAACTCGTTGCGATTTTATGATATTTTGTCGTTTCGGGTTTCGCTGCGACCGCAAAATGACATGCTCCAAAAGGCATATCCAACAAATTATTAACATTGTAATGACGCTCATCTAAAATGTCGCTACCAACGATACCAATATCTGCAATTCCTTGTTCCACATAGATTGGCACGTCACTCCCTTTTACTAAAATGCATTCTATATTATCTACACTTAATAATAATTGGCGTTCTCTATTTTTTAATGTTTCTGATAATGTCGTAAATTCAATTGCATCTAAATAGTTAATTAAACTATCCATTAGACGCCCTTTTGCTATGGCGATTCTTAACATTGTGCATACTCCCTTACTTAAAGTGTTAATCCTAATCCAAACCCTTCGATGCTTCCTTTGTAATAACCACCTGTTAAAACTCGAGATTCATTTTCAGCAAAATGACATTGAATAAATAAACCTGTGTAATAGGATCTAGGTGGCTGTGCAGTAATATCTAAATGGATGTCATTGTAACCTTGTGTATGTAACCAACGTTCCCATATTTTTAATTCAACGAGTGCTGGATGGTCATTTGGAATATAGCGCTCCAATACATTTAATTGTTGTTGCGTATTCTCTTTCAAGATTTGCACGATTGGATGTTCAGTAGACAAATATGTAACCAATCCCGATAAATTACGTTCCTCAATCATTGATAGTATGTCTGGTGTTTGTAACGATTTATCGAGTAAGGCATCAAGCAATTGATAATGTCCCAATACAACAAAATGCACGTTGTCTCTCAACTGCTGTTGAATAAACTGAATAAATAGCTTTAAGCTCTGTTGTACATTCGCTAATGATGGTGCATAGTTTTCCAAACCAACTTGTACAGCCGTTTCATTATTCCGAATGATTAAACCTGTGTATGCCACTTTTGTTGCTGCAGTTGGATACATTGAGTAATAACGTAATAATTGATCTGTAAAATCATTTCGAAGTGCATAAATTTGATGCTCATGTTGCCAAAAATTTCGCTCACCCATCTGCTGCAAATCCTCATGGTTCAATTGTTTCCAGTCCAACTTTTCAACCACACTAAAATCAACTAACTCATAATCCGCTTTATTAAAATATTTTAAAAATGCTGTTTCCGATTCTTTTAACGCAATTAATTGTTCTGAATTATTCACTCGACCACCCTTTACTTTCAATACTGTATTTAAAATCACTTGGTATTTTTGTTGTTCACTTTACTTCTCTACCATACTAAAGTGTAATATGCTTAATAACTTATCATTTTTAGCAATACATTACAACCTTTTTCAGAAAATTCGGTGTATTGGTCTTAAATTTTTTCAAATAAAAAAGGCAAGACATTTGTGCCTATAAAAATGCTTAACCAAGATTTTTATATTGAAGTTGTACTTCTTGCACATATTGTCCTTGCCTTATTATGTAAAGTTATTTTCTTTCTATCTTTTTATTAAATTTAACTATTCTTCATAATCCCGATTACCTTTAAAGAATTGTCTATCTTTTTTACTATATACATTTTCAGGATTAAAAAATGGTTTGAGTTTATATTTAAATTCAAATAAGTTTAGACCATCGATCGCAACCCTATCTTGGTAAACGTTCGTTGCTGATATATCTGTAAAATTGTTTGGACCGACACCTGCAATAAACTTAAACTCTGCTTCATCTACCAAATAATCATACGCTTGTGTATGTCTATCCTGTGCGCCATGTGGAAATACAAACATATCTGTTTTACCTACAATTGGTTCAACTTCATCTTTCCATCTTTTAGTATCACGTTTAATACCATATAAAGATGTTTTTTCAAAATTAATGTGACCATATGAATGACTCGCAAATGACCATCCATCCCGTTTCATTGCGCGAACAACTTCCTCAGCTGCCTTTTTATTCTTTGTATAATCTTTACTCGTTAATTCATTCGTGCGATAACCTAATACGCCCTCATAACCGGTTAAAGCAACAACACCTTTTTCACCATTTAAAGAAAAATCTGGATGCTCTTTTACAAATTTATTTAAAATTGGCACGATATCATTGTCATCAGAATAAGTAGCATGGCCTTTTGAGTCTGTCGTTTCAGATACAACATGCTTATTTTTATCAAGTACTAAGCGGTCAGCATAACCATGGTGTCTCATGTAACTATAGTAATTCATATCATCAATTGAGATGATTAGTGGCTTTTTACCTTTCGGCAATTTTATTTTTTTGGCTTTTACATGATGAGATGATAAGTCGTATACATCATGTGGATTAACGATGATGTAATTATTTTTATATAATTCGTTCAATGATTTTTTAAATTCACTTACAGTAATCATCCAATCATTGTTGCCCTTAGCTTGGTGTGTATCTCCTGTAAACGCAACTTTTGGGTCTGTAATTAATGGATGATAAAACACATGATAAACTTGGCCGTGATATGTTTCCCAATGTTCATCCATTTTCGATTTATGCTTTGCATACTCATTTGGATTAACAGATTTATTTTGAGCTTTCTCATTTTGCTTGGAACAGCTAAATAACAATGCAACTGATAATAACAGAAAAAATAGCAATAAATATTTTTTATGCATTAAACATTCTCCCTATGTTTTATTATGCACAATTATAACATTTTTATTATGTAGCTCATAACTTTTTAAGAAACTGTTGGGATTTTAATTTTATTTTTTAGATAATGTCATAGTATTTTATTTATAAAACACAATATCTCCTTGACTGATAATGTCGTCCATTGTATCGTCTCGCTTGAAATTAAGCCTTTCTGCTAAATTTATTGAACGTTGATTACACTTATTTGTCCTGATAACTTTTACTGTTTCTTGATCGATATAATTCACAAAATTTGTGATTGCTGTAATAGCCTCACATGCGTACCCTTGTCCTTCAAAACTTGGATGTAATTTATAAAATAAATTTAGTACTGTTTCTTGCTTTAATTGTCGATATTCATATCCACAAATACCAATAACACTACAATCTATTTTTTTCACCAATACAAAGTAACCAAATTGATATTGTTGCCAATGGTTTCGCCATTTTTCAATCCACCGTTGTGTGTCTAATTTGGAATTATGTAAACCTTTGGGAGTGTATATATTTGCTTGTGGATGACTACAAATATTATAAAGTTCAATTAAATGCGAGGAACTCGGAATCATTAAATTTAATCTTTCAGTATTTATCATTAAATGTCTCCCTCCTATTTCTATTTAAAGACTATTTATATGAATACTAATGCCACGGGTTGAAATATCGACTATTATTTAAAAAGAATAATGTAACTACTAACATCAGAAGTATTAATGTCAAACACAAAACAACATAATCATCTTTTTTTAATTGTTTTTTGACGTACCAGGTTCTCCTTTTATACTGTCCGAATTGTCTTAACTCCATAGCAGTACTAATAGTGTCAATTCTTTCGATACTAGAAAATATTAAAGGTAACACAATGCGTTTGATACCTTTAACACGGCTAGTAAATTTCGCCTTTTTCGAATTATCATATCCTCTTGCTTGTTGCGCTTGTGAAATATTAAAATATGTTTCTTGAATATCTGGAATATACCTTAATGCTAGTGAGACTGCGTAACTGATTTTATAATTCACACCTAGCTGATTTAAACTTGCAGCAAAATGACTCGGATTCGTTGTGAATAAAAATATTAACGCTAAAGGAACTGTACTAATATATTTTAATATTAGATTAAAAAGATAGAATAATTCCTGTGATGTTAGCGTAAATCGACCAATACCATTGATTAACTCTGTACGCTGATTATAAATCTTCACACCATATTCAGGATCAAATATGTATACGGCAATAATATTTAATATTGTGAAAAACAGAATGAATTTAACAACAAAACGAACTTGTTTCCATTCAATATGAGCATATTTGAACAATAAAATAGATGAAGCACTAATTAAAATTAAATATCTTGTGTCATAAGTCACCATTGCAGAAATAGAAACAACTAATAAGAATAAAAGTTTAACAGTCGCATTTAATTGATGAATACGACTATTTCCCGGGTGAAAACCTATAGTATTATATTGATTCATTGGCGTCTCACCTTCCTATCATGGTTAATAAATAATTGTACTAATTTCTGTGGCTCGCTAATCCCTATATATTCGGCCATTTCAAATAGCGATGTTTGTCTCAATGATGCAATCTCACAGGTTTTTTTATCATTTAAAACCAATACTGGCGTGGTATCAGCAACGACTTGACCTTTTGATAATACAACTGTTCTTGAACTATACTCAGACAATAAATGCATATCATGAGTAATCATAATAATCGTCTTCCCCTGTCTGTTTAGCTCAATTAAAAATGACATTATCTCATTATAATGATAGAAATCTTGACCAGCAGTCGGTTCATCCAATATGATTATTTCCGGATTTAAGACTAAAACAGATGCTATAGTGACCCTCTTTTTTTGACCATAGCTTAAAGCTACAATTGGCCAATTCCGAAATGCATAAAGTCCGCATATTTTGAGCACATTCTCTACCCGTATCTTTATATCTGATTCTTTCATACCTCGTGCTCTTAACCCTAATGCTACTTCATCGTAAATCATTTTTTCGGAAATCATATGATTTGGATTTTGCATCACATAACCTACGAATTCAGATCGTTCACTAATTGACAATTGATTAAATCCCTTATTACAAAATTGGATATTACCTGTTATATCTAAAAATCCACAAATTGCTTTAGCAAGTGTTGATTTGCCGGTACCATTGTGACCAACTATACTAAGCATTTCTCTTCTATAAACATTTAATTGAACATTATTAAGTACACTATTACTATAGTCACTATATTGAACACACACCTCATTTAATTCTAATAGCGGTTCAGATTTGTACTTATTATCATCATTTGAAGATGTTTTATCTATCCATTTTTTCACTTTAAATTTAACATGTTCACTCATACAAACTTCACGTAAATTCGCTAAGTTATCAATGGATTCAACATCTACTTCTGCATATTTAAGCGCTGTACAGTATAATGGTTCACGTATGCCTGCTTCTTTAAGCTTAGATGATTTTAGCAAATCACTAGGCGTTGTATTAGCGATGATTTTCCCATCTTTAAAAAGGAGAACTCTATCAAATGTATCATCTAATGATTCTTCTAAACGATGTTCTACAACAATCATCGTTGACTTTGTTTCTTCATGAATATTATTTAGTAATCTCATCGTTTCATGTCCTGTCGCAGGATCTAAATTGGCTAGTGGCTCATCCAATATTAAAATAGGGGTACGATGGATTAATATACCACCTAATGAAACGCGTTGTTTTTGACCTCCAGATAAATCTTGCGGTCGGTGATTTAAATGTTCTATCATGCCAACTTTTTCAGCCCAATAACTTACATTTTTCTTCATATCATCTTGTTCAACACAATTATTTTCTAATAAAAAGGCCATATCTTCAGCTGCTGTTAAGCCTATGAACTGTCCATCTGTATCTTGTAAAACTGTACCAACAACATTAGATCTTTCATGTAAACAACCAACAGTTGCATCTTGATTATTTATATATAGTTCCCCAGTTATGTTACCTCTAGTTTTAAATGGAATTAATCCGTTTATGCAATTTGCAAAAGTCGATTTACCACTACCTGAAGCACCAACTACTAGCACTTTTTCTCCTGGATAAATATCAACATTTATATTCTGTAATGTAGGTGTTGCTTGACTATGATATTGAAAACTAAAGTCTTTGAACGAGATAATTGGTTCAGTCATGATATATCATTACCTTTCTACATTCATTTACATATCTGATTCAACAAAATAACTATTCCTTACGTAAACTACCTTTTTTAATTTGAGATGAAGCATATGCTTTTAATAATATTGTCCCAATAATACCAACAGAAATAATATTTAATACTGCAGAGATAACACCTTGTGTATAAACCTTGTTAGCTGGTTCGTTATAAATCAAAATATCTAATGTTGGTGCAATAAGTGCCCAGCAAATAATATTCGCAATAATTTGACCGATATTAAAATAAATCATCGATTTCCTAGAAAATCGGCCTGAAGAAAGATTTAATTTTAGGCCAATCCATCCATATAAACAGCCTATAATTCCTGAACAAATAACCCAACTCCACCAAGCACTACCGTATGTCGTGAAATCTTTAATAGCGTGTCCAACTAATCCAGTCATTAAACCAGCAAAAGGCCCAAATATTGCAGATATTAATGCTAAAAATGCATAAGATGTTTCTATATTCGTATTAGGAAAACCTGTTGGTATTACAACAAAACGCCCTAAAATCACAAATACCGCTGCTCCTATACCAATCGCAACAACAGTTTTAACTGAAATATCTTGTTTTTTCATCTTCATTACTCCTTACATAAAAAATTCATTAAATTGATGGTGCTTTAGATAAATGAATCGTCCAATCATTTCCAGTACCGATATGATATAAATCTGAAAATGAGTCTTGATTGACCGCTACACCAATATTTACTAGCGAGTTAACATACACAAGAGGTTCACCCACATTAACATCTGCAAACGATCGCGCAAATTTAATAATATTTTGATAGACTTTCTTATCTTGATAATAAATTGTTACCACCAAATTATTACCATGAACAATTTCCAAGGATTTTAAGAATGCCAATGGAATATTTGTCCATAATGACCCAAATCTGATATCTAAAATATCAATGCTTCCTGTAACAGAATCCTCATTTTTTGTCGCTTCTCTTATTTCTAATGCCTCAATACTATCAACATTAATTGCCTGACCGAGACGTTCAAACGCTATCTTATTTGCAGCTAATCTCGCACCATTGTATGCATAGACATCTCTACCATGAAAAGTATGACTTTCTTCCGAATGAGGCAATCGGCTTTTCACTTCATCAATTTCGATAACTTTTTTAATACCTTCGTAATGTTTAATATGACTTAAAGAACCATTATCAGGTGTAATAATGTAATGACCTGAATATGTTAAGCAAGCAATGCTCCGCCTATCACTACCTACACCTGGGTCTACCACTGATACAAAAACTGTGCCTTTAGGCCAGTATTTTACAGTTTGATATAAACGATATGATGCTACCCAAATGTCATACGGTGGTATATCATGCGTTAAGTTTTCGACACGTATATCATCACTTACAGTATATGCAACTCCATACATTGCACTTACAGCGCCATCACTAAGTCCAAAATCTGATTGCAATACCAAATAATTTCCCATAAAATGCCTCCTTTTTTTAAAACTTCAAAAAAATATTATCTACATATTTAATGTTCCATATTTTGAATTTTCAGAATTATATTAAAATAGTACGAGTCACTTGATACAAAGTCAATAGTAGTGACTATAAAAATGATAATAATAGTCAGATTTATCTCATTAACTAAATTTATTGAACGTTGGTTACACTTATTTATGTTTGAATTAATTGACTAGGGTATAACAATAGTGTGGTGTTTTATAGGTCATTCTTTAAATACATCACAGAAAAAATTCGAATTCGAAATAAAATGCTTGCATCTTTATTTTGTAGGTGGTATTGTATGTATATCAAGTATAAAAAATATATCTAAGAGATAAAAATATGGAGGTTTTATATTATGACAAACTTTACTTTTGATGGTGCACACAGTAGTTTAGAATTCCAAATTAAACATTTAATGGTTTCTAAAGTGAAAGGTTCATTCGATCAATTTGATGTCGCTGTTGAAGGAGATATTAATGACTTCAGTACTTTGAAAGCTACTGCAACAATTATTCCAAGCTCAATTAACACTAAAAACGAAGCACGTGATAACCACTTAAAATCTGGTGATTTCTTTGGTACTGATGAATTTGATAAAATCACATTTGAAACAAAATCAGTTACTGAAAACAAAGTTGTTGGTGATTTAACAATTAAAGGTATCACTAACGAAGAAACATTCGACGTTGAATTCAACGGAGTAAGTAAGAATCCTATGGATGGTTCTCAAGTAACAGGTATTATTGTTACTGGTACAATCAATAGAGAAAAATATGGCATTAACTTTAACCAAGCACTTGAAACTGGTGGAGTAATGCTAGGTAAAGATGTGAAATTCGAAGCATCAGCTGAATTTTCAATCTCAGAATAATCTCATTACACAATCCTCATTGTTTTAATATATACGAAACGCCAACTATATCATCCCTAGGTATAGTTGGCATTTTTTAACTTCTAATTAAAAATCGCTAAGATTTAAACTTATATTAAGACGCCTTTCATTCAGGTAGGTCTTATTGAAACTGAAAACTTTGATGACCTTTTGCAAAGCCATTAACCGTATAAAGCATAGATCCTCCGCCCATTTCTATATCATTGGAACAAATGATGAGTTGATTTGTGCCAGGTATAAATTGCGGATGCGTAGAACGTAACATATGCCCTTCATCTCGGCCTGGTATCAATATTTGTCCTATTGGATAACCCCTTTTATTAAATACTAATACTCGGCCTTGACCATACATTGCCACATATAAATTATCATCTCTATCAATACAACATGAGTCTGGTCCTTCATGACCTGTAAAATAGTACGGTATGGTAGCTCCAAATGGTTGTATCGTCACACCATCATCTTCAAGTGCAATACGGTGTAATCGATTTGCGGTCGTTTCAGTTACCCATAGTACTTTTTCATCTGTACTTAAAGCAATACCATTAGCTACACTGATATTTTGAATAATAGGTGTTACTCTTTTAAAGTCTGGCGTAACATAATAAACGCCTCCTAGCGGGTTGGTAGAGTATCCTCTAAAATCTGTAAAATAAAATCCACCTTTAGAATCAAATACCATGTCATCAATACAATATGTTGTTGAAAGATCTTCAATGATATCTTGTATGTTGTCACCATTTTCTGTAGCTGCAAAAATGCCTCCTGTAGATTTAAAATCTCCTAAATAACAAACGAATAATCGGCCATCTTTATGTATTTTGATTGCTGCAGGATTTGCTTTATGGCTTACAAAAGGTTGTTTAATTTCCTTCGTTTCAGGATTGACTTTGAAAATATTACCTTCGAATACATCCAATAAAAATAGTTGTCCTTGCCGATCAAAGTTCAATCCTTCTAATTGCAATCCTTTTTTGGAAATTTCAAGCCATGGTTCAGCTGTAATTGTTTGTAATTTACTTTCAGATATAATTGGAACAGCACTATTAGACTTCCCGCTATAAAATAATGTAGGTAAATCTTGTTGTGACATCATGATCATTCCTTTCATTTCATTCGTTTTAACTATCATTTTTATTTTAAACAAGGGAACATTTAAATCAAATGATAACGTTTTCATTTATCTATTTTATCGGTCTAGTGGCTGATTTCAAGCTAGAAATATTGAATGACAATACAACTCTGTTAAAATGATGGACGTAGACAAATATGCGTATTGACGCTTTATTTTAAAAATTAACATGCTTATAACATGTTTTTAGAAGGAGATTAACCTATGAACTATCAAGTTCTTTTATATTATAAATATACGACGATTGATGACCCTGAACAGTTTGCTCAGGATCACTTAGCCTTTTGTAAAGCACACCATTTAAAAGGTAGAATTCTTGTTTCTACAGAAGGTATTAACGGCACATTATCTGGTACAAAAGAAGAAACCGAACAATATATGGCACATATGCATGCCGATGAACGATTCAAAGATATGGTGTTTAAAATTGATGAAGCTGAAGGACATGCTTTTAAGAAAATGCATGTACGTCCTCGAAAAGAGATTGTTGCTTTAGATTTAGAAGAAGACGTCGATCCAAGACACACAACTGGCCAATATTTATCACCTGTAGAATTTAGAAAAGCTCTTGAAGATGATGACACAGTCATTATTGATGCACGTAATGATTATGAATTTGATTTAGGTCATTTCCGAGGTGCAATTCGTCCAAATATCACGCGCTTTAGAGATTTGCCTGACTGGATTAAAGAGAATAAAGCGTTATTTGCAGATAAAAAAGTGGTTACGTACTGTACAGGTGGCATTCGATGTGAAAAATTTTCTGGATGGCTTTTAAAAGAAGGTTTCGAAGATGTAGCGCAGCTTCACGGCGGTATAGCTACATATGGTAAAGACCCTGAAACAAAAGGTCAATATTGGGACGGTAAAATGTATGTATTTGATGATCGTATCAGTGTTGATATCAACCAAGTTGAAAAAACAATTATTGGTAAGGATTGGTTTGATGGCAAACCATGTGAACGTTATATTAATTGCGCTAACCCAGAATGTAATAAACAAATATTAGTTTCTGAAGAAAATGAAGCCAAATATTTAGGTGCATGCTCTTATGAATGTGCTAAACATGAGCGTAATCGTTATGTTCAAGCAAATAATATTAGTGATAATGAGTGGCAACAACGTTTAACAAACTTTGATGATTTACATCAACATGCTTAGTTTTAATTAAATACCTATCAAAACACGCTTTGAAAATCCGATTTATAAAGGTTGTTCAAGGCTGTTTTTTATGCGCATACATAACCTGATATGTTTTTAATTATGCGCATGTTATACTAAATTAAATTTTAATACTGCGGGGTGTCTTAAAATGCACATTTTAGTAACAGGGTTTGCGCCTTTTGACAATCAAGATATTAATCCTTCTTGGGAAGCTGTGACTCAACTAGAAGATATTATTGGCACACATACAATCGATAAACTAAAACTACCAACCTCTTTTAAGAAAGTAGATACTATGATAAATACAGCATTAGCATCTAATCACTATGATATTGTGTTATCGATAGGACAAGCTGGTGGGAGAAGTGCCATCACACCAGAACGTGTTGCTATAAATATTGATGATGCGCGTATTCCAGATAATGATGATTTTCAACCTATTGATCAAGCCATTCATTTAGACGGTGCGCCAGCTTATTTTTCAAATTTACCAGTTAAAGCAATGACTCAAAGTATTATTAACCAAGGACTTCCAGGAGCACTTTCAAATAGCGCAGGTACGTTCGTATGTAATCACGTACTTTATCACTTAGGTTATTTACAAGATAAGCATTACCCTCTTCTTCGATTCGGATTTATTCATGTGCCATACATACCAGAGCAGATTGATGGTAAATCCGATACACCATCAATGACATTAGAAAACATTGTTACAGGGCTGACTGCAGCTATTGAAGCTATTTCTGATGACGATGATTTACGTATAGCTCTAGGCACAACAGAATAGTTATAAGAGTAACAACAAAATACATTCCTTAAATGACTAACAAATTTGTTAATAGGGTAATACTTACGGAAGTATGTTTTATTTATGGGGGAGGAATTAATAATGACTACAAAAACAGTATTTGATGTCATTGATATGGGTTTAGGATATTTAGTAAATGTGTATGATACTTGGAAAGTTGAAAAGGTACTTGATGATTATCATAAGCCTTTTTCTAATACCATTCATTGGCAATTTGGGCATGTATTAACAATTTTTGAATCAGCCTTAGCTGTTGCTGGTAAAGAGAATATTGATTTAAATATATATAGACCTTTATTCGGAAATGGTTCGTCTCCAGATGAATGGAAGGAGGAAGTACCGAATATTGAAACGATTTTAGAAGGTCTCCAAACATTACCTGAACGTGCACGAAATCTAACTGAAGATGATTTAGCAATTGAATTGAAACAGCCAATTGTCGGTTGTAATAACTTAGAAGAGTTATTAGTATTAAATGCCATTCACATCCCACTTCATGCTGGTAAAATTGAAGAAATGTCTCGTATATTAAAAAATTTAAAATAAATATGTGCTTATTAACCGTTAACAACACGTTAATGGATTTTTTTATTTGTTTAAAAGGCCACTTTTAGTCTGCTTACATACAGATTAAAAGTGACCTATTAATATCATGTATTATACATAGAACTAGGAATAGCCATATCTATAAAAATAATTATAATGGTTTATGAGTTAAATCTTTTTCTTAAAATTAAATACAATCCCAATATACCTATAAATACCCATGTAATCCAAGAAGTTATAATCTTCATACCAGTTTTTGGTAATTCTTTTAGAGGATTTTCAGGTTTGGTTTTATTATCTTTAGGTTGATCAACCTTATCCACTTTTGATAGCTCATCTGGGGGAGTTGGTTTAACTTTATTAGAATGATCAGGTTTATTTGGTGGTGTTTTGTCTTTTGGTTTTTCAGGATAGATTGGTTTATTAGGTTTTTCTGGCGTATATTTATTCGTCACAATCAAGTTACCCATATCATTGTTATCCACATGTGTTGTATAACCTTTAACTTTTGTTAATTCCTCGACTGTGTATTTTACTTGTTGACCTTTTGCTTTTTCATCTAATCCTGTCCACGTATGTGTCCAGTTATTAGATTCATTTAATGTTGCTGTTTTTCCTGTTGCTTTTCCATCTTGATATAATTCAACTTTGATTTCAGTTGGTCGTTTTCCGTCTTGGTTATTATTATCATCCCAATTTTTTGTTACTGTTGCCGATGTCTCTCCTGGTGTATACTTGTTCGTTATTGTCGTACCGTTGATGTCTGTTGTGTAGTCTTTTACGTGATCTTCGGTCACTGTATATTCTATTTTCTTTCCTTCATCATACTTCGGTAAGTCTTTGAATTCGTACTTCCAGTTTGTTTCAGATGTTACATCTACCGTTTCTACTTTCTCTCCGTTAGCCAATAAATTCACACTGACTTTTTCTGGTCTCTTACCATCTTGATTGTCTTTGTCGTCCCATACTTTTTCACCGCTAATTGATGTTGTTTCGATTGGTTTTTCAGTATTAGTAACCACTAAACCATTTTCTTTTTTAGTATATCCTTCTGGTGTTGTATCTTCACCTTGAGCATTTACTTCTTTAACTAAATATTTAATAGTCTTGCCATTTTTGTCATTTTCCGGAAGATTAGACCATGTCACTTTTGTCGTTCCATCTTCTAATTTTTTAATCTCTGCTTTGTCTACTGGTGTTGTGTTTTGAGTGTCATCTTGTTCGTACAACTTGAAATAAATCGTTGGTTTCACTTTTTGAGTGCCTTCCCAAACCTTTTGAGCAGAAACATCTTTTGTTTTTTCTATCGCTTTTGCATTTTCAATAGTGGTAAAATATCCCTGATTATCTGTATCTTTCATAGTAAACGGATATTCTTTATCCTTATCAAATGTATACGGTGCTGGCGCCTCTATTTCTTTTAAAATATAGTCTCCACTAGGCAACGCTTTAATATTAGCAATACCGTTTGCATCTGTTATAATCTCAATTTCTTTTTGATTGTCCTTTACAACTGATCCATCTTTTTTAGAAAGTTTAAATTTTACATTAGCTATAGGAGCCTTGGTATCTTTATCCTGTTTTAAAACTTTTAATTCACCTTTTACAGTACCTTCAATACCGGCATTAGCATTAATATTATGCACAGTATGATTAAATGATTTCCCGTTCACTTCTTCCTTACCATGCTCTTGATACCAAGCTTGTGAATTATTAACAAACTCTTTTTGCTGTTCATTCGTAATTTTGGTTTTGTAGTTAATTGAAAAACTATTCAGTGACCCATAGCCTTGTGGAATTGTTACATCAATTGTGTTCTTCGTATTATCAACAGTTATTTTAGAACCTGGAAAGGCTTTTTCAAAATCAGTAATTGCACTTTGTCCACTATAATAATTGCTATGTGTACCTGTCACATTAATGTTTAATGTGCTTAAATCTAACTGCTGTCCACCTTGAATCTGATCCTTTATAGTAATATCTTTCGATACATATCTTTTTTCATTATTAATATTTAAAGACCATCGTACATGTGTCGTATCTTCTGGCAGCATATCTCCCGTTTTATAATAGAAAACACTACTTGTTCCCGCTTCACTTTTATGAACCGTAACATTCGTTGATTTATTCCCAGATGTTATCGTAGCTACTTTGTCATCTGAAGTATTTGTTTGCGTTAAATTTCTTCCTTGTACTTCAAATTCTGCAAATCCCGAAACATCACTTAATTTTTCTACTTTATCATTGAATGTAATTGTTGCTCCGTCTGGTGTAATAACTGCTTGACCCACCTGTTCACCTTTAACAGTTAATGGTACTGTTTTACTATAACCTTCTATCTTTACTGTACCGCTTGTCGGCCATGCCACTTTAATCGTGTCACCATTTTGTATTTTTCCATTTTTATCGTCGAATGTCATTTTTACTGTCGTTTTACCACCATCTTCTATCTTAGACGGTGATACAGCTAAATCTGTAACATTCGTTGATGAAATATCTCGTGCTGCAAATGCTTCATTTTTATTAAATAAAGGTGTGATGATATTTAATAACATTATAAAGACCATAAACTTCAACACATTTTTGTTCATAAAAACTCCTCCTTATACTCTATGTCATATCCATAGGATACTAATGATAAATTATAAACTAATTTAGTTCTTATTCAAGGGATTTATCAAAAATTCATATTATTATTTTATTATGCAAAATATATACAGTATAACGAATACAAGTGCATGAAGTTAACTTGTATCAATTAATTTCTTAGTATATTAGTTCATTTTCAAAATCTTTTAAATTTAATAAACACCAATGATTTCTCTTCTTCACCGCTTCTCGAAAAATAATTATATTAATGATTTTGTTAATTTAATTTTATATTTAATTATTACTGTACATCTTTTGTAGTTAGCTTTATTCTTAAATTGAAATATGTATAAAACATAGAAAGAAGGACGTTTTAACATGGAAAACACGGTTAAATATCGTAAGTTTATACTCCCTATCGTTGTAGGTCTCCTTATTTGGGCACTTACACCTTTTAAACCGGATGCTGTGGATCCAACTGCATGGTATATGTTCGCAATATTCGTCGCGACAATCATTGCTTGTATTACACAACCGATGCCAATCGGGGCTGTCTCTATAATTGGATTTACAATCATGGTACTCGTTGGCATTGTTGACATGAAAACGGCTGTCGCTGGTTTTGGTAATAATAGCATTTGGTTAATTGCTATGGCATTTTTCATTTCGAGAGGATTTGTGAAAACAGGTCTTGGTAGACGTATCGCACTTCATTTCGTCAAATTATTTGGTAAAAAAACATTAGGCTTAGCATATTCTATCGTAGGTGTAGATTTAATTCTAGCGCCTGCTACACCAAGTAATACCGCGCGTGCGGGTGGAATCATGTTCCCAATTATCAAATCACTTTCTGAATCATTTGGTTCGAAACCGAAAGACGAATCATCACGCAAAATGGGTGCATTTCTAGTTTTCACAGAATTCCAAGGTAACTTAATTACTGCTGCTATGTTTTTAACTGCAATGGCCGGTAACCCCCTTGCACAAAATTTAGCATCTAGCACATCTAATGTTCACATTACATGGATGAATTGGTTCTTAGCTGCTTTAGTTCCTGGACTTGTTTCCTTAATTGTTGTACCTTTTATCATTTATAAAATTTATCCACCAACTGTTAAAGAAACACCAAATGCTAAAAGTTGGGCTGAAAATGAATTAGCGACTATGGGTAAAATCGCTTTAGCTGAAAAATTTATGATTGGTATTTTTGTCATTGCTCTAACACTATGGATTGTCGGAAGTTTCATTCATATTGATGCAACTTTAACGGCCTTTATCGCGCTAGCATTGTTATTATTGACAGGCGTCTTAACATGGCAAGACATTTTAAACGAAACAGGTGCTTGGAACACATTAGTATGGTTCTCAGTGTTAGTGTTAATGGCCGACCAATTGAACAAGCTTGGATTTATTCCTTGGTTAAGTAAATCCATTGCTACAAGTCTTGGTGGATTAAGCTGGCCTATAGTACTGGTCATTTTAATATTGTTCTACTTCTATTCACATTACTTATTTGCAAGTTCTACAGCACATATCAGTGCGATGTATGCAGCATTACTAGGCGTTGCCATCGCAGCCGGTGCACCACCATTATTCAGTGCATTAATGTTAGGTTTCTTCGGTAACCTATTAGCTTCAACAACACACTATAGTAGTGGTCCAGCGCCGATTCTATTCTCTTCAGGTTACGTGACTCAAAAACATTGGTGGACAATGAACTTGATCTTAGGTTTCGTCTACTTTATTATCTGGATTGGTTTAGGATCACTTTGGATGAAAGTAATTGGTATATTTTAAAATATACCAATTAGCGCTCGAATCTCATCGATTTGGGCGCTTTTTAATTTGTATTTAAAATCAATCTTTGCTAAATCAAAGCTCCCCTTTTTAAAATACGTTTATCCTTTAAATCATTTGCATGCTTCACTAAAAATCTATATAACGCTTTAAATCATTCCGTAACATCACATAAAATACATTTCTGTATAAACGCGCTTCGTTGATTAACATTACTTATGTATCATAGATCATCAAACAAAAACACTTTCGCTTAAATTCATTTAATTATGAATTCAACGAAAGTGCTTTATTTCAAATTTATACGGCTGTCACTGTTACTGCACACATACCTCAGTCTCACCTTATCATGACACAAAGGGAATTGAAAACACGTATAATTATCTTTCCTCGTATTTTACAGGGTTTTTGCGACCGGATGTTTCTTCAATTTAATGTATTGAGAAAGACTATATAACACAATACCTGTCCAAATAAATATAAACGTAATTAATTGATCTATACTAAAAGGCTCTTTGAAAACAAATATGCCGAGTACAAACATTATTGTTGGTCCAACGTATTGAATAAATCCTATTAGCGAAAGTGGAATACGTTTTGCTCCGGCTGAGAATAGGATTAGTGGTATTGCCGTAATAGCACCAGAAAATAATAACCAAAATGATGACATGTTCAATCCAAATGACATCTGATGTTGCTGCCATAAATAAATAACGTATATTAGTCCAGCAGGTGCGGTAACAATACATTCAATCGTAATACTGCTGATGGCATCAATATGTACTACTTTTTTCAATAATCCGTATGTACCAAAGGATAACGCTAATATAATAGAGACGATTGGGAATTCTCCAATCTTGAGCGTCATATATAATACACCGATGAATGCGAATAAAATGGCTAGCCATTCAAATTTATTGAATCTTTCTTTTAAAAAGATAAGTGCGAGCAAAATGCTAACAAGTGGATTTATATAATAACCTAAACTTGTTTGTAGGACGTGTCCGTTCGTTACAGCCCAAATAAATGTACCCCAATTTAATGTAATGACATAGCCTGCTACGACAATTGCTAGTAATTGAATGGGCTTGGCTAACAATTGATTCATATCTCGTTGAAATGCATTGCGTTGTTTTTGTCCAACCGCGAGTATGAAAATCATGAATATTACTGAAAATATAATACGAAAGGCTAAAATTTCAAATGCGCCTATTGCATCAACGAACTGCCAATATATAGGTAGTATTCCCCACAGAATGTATGCACTGAGTGCTAAAAATATACCTTTTTTATATTCTGTATTCACTTACATACCTCCTTACTCTCCCAAATTTTTAACATGTTACGCTCACTAAGTTAAGCTAATATAACGATTTTACTAATAATATTTCGATAAAGATATCATTTTGTTTATATTTCCCACATTTATTCACCAACCACTAAACAATATTAATTTTATAAATAATTCTGTACAAATCAGGGTATATTGCCAGAAAGACTACCATACAACATAAAGGATGGATACAAATGACTTTACCTAAAATTGGAAAGCCAGCAACACGCGCGCTAAATTCACAAGGTATATACACATTAGAAGCAGTATCACAATATACGAAGTCATCTCTAATGGAGATGCATGGCGTTGGTCCTAAAGCTATATCAATATTGGAACAAGCTTTATTTCAGCACCAACTACATTTTAAAACGGAAGTTCATTCATCATTACCTTTTTTATTAACAGGAGATATGTCATGCAATCATGCGCCTAAACGTCAACAAATGATAGATTTTATAGTTGCTACAGCAGCATTAGATATTGAATTATTACGTTCACTAGTTACAACAGAATTTATTTGGTCTGTCCCTGGCCGCTTTGACATATACGGACCTCAAATATTAATTCAAGAACTATCTAATCATTACAATCAGGTTGCTAGTCTCAATATCCACTCCAGCATCACACATGGGTTCTTAGGTTCCATGCATGGTATTGAAATATTAAAAACTGGTAAAGAGATTCATTTTGCTCATTTTTTTGAATTTGAAAATCATAAAAAGGATGCCAAGTTAAGCAAAGTAACATCTTACATTGTTGTTGGTTAATGTATTAAATTATATATATCGCAAAAATTCTTTTGCAGTTACATGTATATTTTTATATAAAAAAATAATTTTGCATAACATTTTTGTTATATGAACACTTATTGCTAGAGTGCACATTGAACATACAGTATGATTAAATATCATGTTATGAAAGAAGGATATATTTTGACTGTTTTTAAAAATGAGCGCTTAAGCTGGTTACCATACATAGCTATTGTCATTTTATTACACGTTATTGGGTTTAGTTTTTTATGGATTGCTGGAAAAGACCATCATATCTTATTTGGTATGGGGATTCTTGCATATACATTAGGTTTACGTCATGCATTTGATGCTGATCATATTGCCGCGATAGATAATACGGTTCGCAAATTATTACAGCAACGCAAAGATCCACCTGGTGTTGGTTTCTACTTTTCAATTGGACATTCATCTGTCGTATTTTTAATGGCTGTTTTTTTAGGGATATCTGTAAAATGGGCTAAAGATGAATTACCACATTTCCAAGATATTGGCGGAACGATTGGTACACTAGTTTCAGGTTTCTTTTTATTGCTTATCGGTGTGTTGAATCTAATTATTTTAATCTCTTTAATTAACTTGTTCGCTAAATTACGTCGTGAACACATTGAAGAAGCTGAAGTCGATGCATTACTTGAATCTAGAGGATTTGTTTCTCGATTTGTAGGACCTTATTTCAAATTAATCACGCGTAGTTGGCACGTATTGCCACTTGGCTTTTTATTTGGACTTGGTTTTGATACAGCTAGTGAAATTGCGTTACTCGCTCTTTCTTCAGGCGCATCACAACAAGCCATTTCATTTATCGGAATCTTATCTTTACCAATTTTATTCGCATCAGGTATGAGTTTGTTGGATACTTTAGATGGTGTTGTAATGAAATATGCCTATAATTGGGCATTCTTCAATCCTATTCGCAAAATCTATTACAATATAACGATTACTGCGATATCCGTCATAGCTGCATTAGTGATTGGGATGATTGAATTGCTACAAATTCTTGCTGATAAACTAGACTTACATGGTGCATTTTGGGCATTTATTAGTTCAATCGAATTTGATTATTTAGGTTATATTCTAGTTGCTTTATTTTTAATTACTTGGCTTATTTCAAGTTTAATTTGGAAGTTTGGTCGCATAGAACACAAATGGTCTAAATAAAGTAACTTGTCTTGCAACTACCTTTGTATTGTTACATTTTTAGACATCCTGCACACTTCTTCCATTATGCTACGCTCTCAGTAGTCATCTTTAAATCGTTTCTTTTAGAGATGACTTCATTTTGAGAGCGTATTTTTCTATTTAAAATGTGTTTATCCAAAATTCAGTACTTTCGAATTTAAAGTTTCAGCATTTCTGTTTAAAATTTAACTATAATCTTTAATACAGGAGGCGTTATGCTTATGAATATTGCGAAGTTAGAAAATTATTTACAAATTGATTCATCTCGTTATAATCGACCGAGTATTGAAGCATTAAATTATTATGCAACTCGTTTTATGTTAACTGTACCTTTTGAAAATATTGATGTTCAAAATGGTAAGCCGATATCTATAAATATCGATGCACTTTTTAATAAAATTGTTCATGATAAACGTGGTGGTTTTTGTTATGAGTTAAATACATTTTTCAAAACCTATTTACAACAAAAAGGATTTAATCCCGAATTAATGTCAGCTACTATTCATACACCCGGTGGCGGTCGCAGTCTGAACGGTTCACATGCTTCACTTGTTGTTTCTATAAATGATGTATTCTATGTAACTGATGTTAGCTTTGGAGACTTACCTCTACACGCCATTCCTATTACTTCGTCAGAGCATACACAACCGATTACTGACATCAGTGGTACATTTCGTGCTATCTTTAACAACGAAGACAAGGATATTTTCTATGTTCAAAAATTCGAAAATGATAATTGGCATACAAAATATGAAGCTGAATTTAAAGCTAAATGTATTGCAGATTTTGATAAAAATATTGAATATAATCAAACGCATCCAGATTCAATATTTGTACAGCATTTATTAATTACAATGCCACAATCGTTTGGCCGTGCTACAATGTCTGAAAATCATTTAACTTTGACAAAAGCAAAGGATGGCATCTCAGAAAAGTTAGCTGTCACTAAAGATAACTATAAACATTTTTTAGAAAAATATTTTGGACTAAATGTAACTATTAGTCGACTTGAAAACAGCGAAAATTAATCATAAAAATACGGACGTAACTTACTTTAATGTAGGTAACGTCCTTTTTAATACACATGTTCGTCAGGGGATGGGACAAAAATGATATTTTCACAAAATTCATTTCGTTGTACCACCCCAACTCGCATTGTTTGTAGAAATTGGGGTTCCAATTTCTCTGTGTTGGGGCCCCGCCAACTTGCTTTGTTTGTTGAAATTGGGATTCCAATTTCTCTGTGTTGGGGGCCCACTGCCAATATAACGTTGTAGAGCATAGAACATTGATTTATGTCTCAGACTCACTTGAAAATAGGCATGCATGAGTAAAACTGATGCACATAAATACTAATTTCTAAAGAAAAAGTATTTCTTTATCGACACTCTGCGCAAACACAACAAAAAGGATATGGCACAAACTTCATGCCACACCCTTCTTTTGAACCGCTTCATTTTACTTAAGCAAGTGCATCTACAACATAAATGACACCTACGAATAAAAATGCAATAGCAATCATCGTCGAAATAAAGACGATACCCATTAATGGATTAAATAATAAAATGACACCGAAAACAATACCTAATAAATTAAAAATCACTGAAATTAGTTTTAAGCTACCACTACCCGAAAACGTAAATAATCCAGCAATAGAACTAAAAATAAACCAAAAAGCAAACATGTAGATAAAAAATGCCGAGCTAGCACCAACATTAAAAATGACAATAAGACCAAAGAGAATATCTACAATCCCCATAAACAGAATCCAATTTTGGTTACCGCCAACTAAAGCTTTGGCTTTTCTACGATAAACAATTTGAATCACACCATTAATCAATACAAATAATCCAATTAACCATGTGATTGCATAAAAGTTTTCAATTGGGAACGTAAAAATAACAACTGCTAACATTAATAACAGCACACCCATAATCAAACTAGACCATTTAATTCCTTGATTTCCTTTTCCCATAACAATCATTTCCTTTCAAACAACGCCTTCTTTATATTTTCATTAGTGCCACTATTGTTCATTGATTAAATTCCCTCATCTTAACTTATAGAAACATTTCCTCAGTGCAAATACTGCGATGCTCAAATTAGTTGAATTGCTTTCCAATAATCCAAATTCACCCGAGAAAATCACGATATATTAATATCTTTCAACTATGTAAGATTCAAACATTGAATTGTAAGTTTAGATAAAGGCTACTGTTCTACTTATTATTTAAAATGAAATTAAATACAAAAGGAGTGATACTATGACGATATTATCAGTGCAACATGTTTCAAAAACATATGGTAAAAAGCACACATTTCAAGCACTTAAAGATATTAACTTTGACATACAAAAAGGCGAATTCGTTGCGATTATGGGGCCTTCTGGATCAGGTAAGACAACCTTATTAAATGTACTAAGTTCAATTGACCAAATTTCTAGCGGTAGCGTGCTTGCTAACGGACAAGAGCTTAATAAACTTAATCAAAAAGCACTTGCCAAATTCCGTAAAGAATCATTAGGTTTCATCTTCCAAGATTACAGTATTCTGCCGACATTAACTGTTAAAGAAAACATTATGTTACCTTTATCTGTTCAAAAAATGTCGAAGGCAACAATGGAAGAAAATTATAAAGCGATCACGACAGCATTAGGTATTTATGACCTAGGAAATAAATACCCTAGCGAATTATCTGGTGGTCAACAACAAAGAACTGCAGCAGCAAGAGCATTTGTTCACAAACCACAAATCATATTTGCAGATGAGCCAACAGGCGCACTCGACTCGAAAAGTGCAAATGACCTATTACAACGTTTGGAAGAAATGAATAAATCGTTTGATACAACTATTGTCATGGTTACACATGATCCGGTTGCAGCAAGTTTTGCAGAACGTGTCATCATGCTAAAAGATGGCCAAATTCATACACAACTTTATCAGGAAGGACGTTCTAAACAGGCCTTTTATGAAGACATTGTACATCTTCAATCAGTATTAGGTGGTGTCTCAAATGACATTTAACCATATCGTTTTCAAAAACTTACGCCAAAACTTAAAACATTATGCAATGTATTTATTTTCATTATTTTTTAGTATCGTCTTATATTTCAGTTTTACAACCTTACAGTTTACTAAAGGTGTAAATAATGACGACTCGATGGCCATCATTAAGAAAGGTGCTTTAGTCGGATCAATATTTTTATTTATCATTATTGTCATCTTTTTAATGTATGCCAATCATTTATTCGTGAAACGCCGTACACGTGAATTTGCGCTATTTCAGTTGATTGGTTTAACACGACAAAACATTTTGAAAATGTTAGCACTTGAACAAGTGATTGTATTTTTAATCACAGGTGTTGTCGGTGTATTATGTGGCATTGCAGGTGCACAATTATTGCTTTCCATTGTATCTAAATTGATGTCGTTATCGATTAACTTATCGATACATTTCGAACCTATGGCCCTTGTTTTAACTATTTTAATGCTAGTTATTGCGTATATACTGATTCTATTTCAAAGTAGTTTATTTTTAAAAAGACGCAGTATCTTATCAATGATGAAAGACTCAATTAAGACTGATGTTACAACTGCGAAAGTAACGACTGCAGAGGTTATTTCAGGCGTATTAGGTATTGCTATGATTGCACTAGGCTATTATATGGCGACAGAAATGTTTGGTACGTTCAAAGCACTAACTATGGCTATGACATCACCGTTTATCATTTTATTTTTAACGGTTGTAGGCGCCTATTTATTCTTCAGAAGTTCCGTGTCACTGATTTTTAAAACTTTGAAAAAATCTAAAAATGGACGCGTATCTATTACAGATGTTGTATTTACATCGTCTATTATGTACCGAATGAAGAAAAATGCCATGTCTTTAACTATCATTGCAATTATTTCTGCAGTTACAGTAACTGTATTGTGTTTTGCGGCATTATCTAAATCAAATACAGATCAAACCCTTACATCAATGGCACCCAATGATTTTAACGTGGTCGCCTCTCAAGATGCGCAACAATTTGAATCTAAACTAAGCCAACAACATATTACATTTTTTAAAAATGCTTACGAAACTATTACTGTAAATAATGTTAAAGATGAGGTTATTACTTTGGAAAATGGTAGTGATTCAGGTCGCACGAATTCTATTTTAAGTGCAAATACAAAGTTAACTGGTAACAATGCCATCATTACAAATACAAAATCACTTCCTAACATTATTAATATCCATTTAAACAAAGATTTAGTAGTAAAAGGAACTAAGAATGAAACTTTCCGTGTTACACAAGAAGACAAAAGTAAGGTTTATCCTTTAAATCTAAGCTTCAACTCACCTGTCGTCGAAGTAAGTCCTGAAAAGTATCAGCAGTTGAAAACACAAAATAACGTTCATACTTTTTATGGGTACGATATTAAACAAACATCACAAAAGAAAAAAGCTCAAGCAATTGCAAAACAGTTTGGAGACAAAGTCATCACGTATGATGACATGAAAAAAGAGGTCGATGCTACTAACGGTATTCTAATATTTGTTACATCATTTTTAGGATTAGCATTTTTAGTAGCAGCTGGATGTATTATTTATATTAAACAAATGGATGAAACTGAAGATGAACTAAGTAACTTCAGAATATTAAAACGCATAGGCTTTACGCATACAGATATGCTTAAGGGATTATTATTAAAAATTACTTTCAACTTCGGTTTACCATTATTGATTGCTATATTACATGCAGTATTCGCCGCCATAGCATTTATGAAATTGATGGGTAATATTTCCTTCATGCCGGTTATTATAGTAATTGTTGTATACACACTCATTTACATTGCTTTTGCTTTAATCGCTTTTGTACATTCAAACAAATTGATTAAGAAAACCATTTAACACTTGTGATTAAAAGATGCTTCATTGAGATTTTGATTTTAAGCAATGCAGTATAACTATTAACTGATTTATAAAAAAGGAGAGATTGAATCATGAAATTTAGAGAATTAGTAAAACAATCATACGAGGATTTGAAAAATTTGACTGTAACTTGGTATAACGTGATTGCTTTAGCAATGATTGTTATTGTCTTAAGCGTAGTTACAACACCAATAATAGGTATTCCAGTTGGTTTATTAGGTGGCGCTTATTATTTAAAACGCCGCGAAGAAAAAGGCAAATAAGCGCATTCCATCAGTATAGAACATTGCTATGACCTTTCAAGTCAGATTTTAATATCAACAAGTAGCGTTTATCGCTGCTTGTTTTTTTATGAATTGCTTATAAAATCGCCATGTTTAAATGATATGTCGCTTTGAAAACTAGCAAACACCATAAAAGACTACATTTTTTTATTTTTATAAACCCCTTTAAATCAACGTTTCTAAGGTTTTTAAAAATCTTTTTTAATTTATTTTCAAAAAACACTGTACATTATGCCAATATGAGCGTATAGTTGGACTTACGTAATAAAAGCTCGTGAATTAAATTGTAGTGTATTTGTTTAGAATATCCTCTTTTTTAGTTATGAATTTGTTACAAATATTAAGTGCAAAAGCACACGGAGGTTTTCTATATGAATAACGGTACAGTAAAATGGTTTAACGCAGAAAAAGGTTTTGGTTTCGTCGAACAAGAAAATGGCGGAGACGTATTCGTACATTTCTCAGGTATCGCTAGCGATGGCTACAAAACTTTAGAAGAAGGTCAAAAAGTTACTTTCGAAATCACTGAAGGTCAACGTGGAGACCAAGCAGTTAACGTACAAACTGTTTAATCTTACAAAATAAAACGACTCATTATAAATGAATCGCTTTGATTACCAACAAGGTTCTAAATCTTGTTGGTATTTTTTTATGCTATTTTGGATATCATGAGACGATACGATGATGATTTATAAAAATTTATTTGCCAGATACATACTAATCAAAGCTATAAGAATGATTGCACCAACAAATGCTATGAAAGAAAGTACACCTGTTTTTATATTTCTAGCTTTAGTCGTTTGTACTTCACTAGGATCTTTTCCATTCATAAAAGCAACAATTCGATCGTAGTTATCCATTTTATGCACTTTTTTAAAGTCTTCTATTTTCATAGATGCATAATAACCTATTCCATAAATGACCATCACCGTTATACCCCAAGCCCAATTCCAATAAACAATTAAAGGTCCTGTTAAAATTGCAGCTAATGTCATGAAAATAAGCATCACATATGTCCATAAGTTAAGACTTCGTTGCGCTTTAATATCAGGTACAAATGGAATGGTCCCTTTTACTAAATCATCTAAAGTTACATTGAACAATTCGCACATCATTAATAAGTTATGTATGTCTGGTAAGCTTTTGTCATTTTCCCAATTAGAAATACTCTGCCTAGATACATATAACTTTTCAGCAAGATATTCTTGTGAATAACCATCTCGTTCCCTATATTTTTTAATTTGTTTACTCAGATTCAATTACATACGCCTCCATTCAATTAGTACAATCATTACAATCAGACTATCAGATAAAGTTAAATCAAGTCACCTGTATGATTGACTAAATGTTTTGACATACGACAACACAAGGGTTCGAAGACTCCCTTAAGACAGACCTGTATGATTACGCGCTTGTAATTTTCTCAATGCCAACTTGAATTTCATTTATTAATGATACAACTTTTCCATGCTATTCAATGCTTGCGAAGTTAGTCCTATTTAAGAGATTACGTTCACACTATTTACTATTCGATTTTCCAGCTTTCCAACTATGCTTTTCTAATCTTTTTTGTGCTATAAATTCTACCGCTTCAAAAATACATACTGCACTGATGAACCAGCTTAGGAAACCAACAATAATGCTAATCAACCACATGTGCGTCATATGTAACATCATCCATGTAACTAAAATACAAACTAATACCCCTGTCATACCAAACACTGCGCCACGACTTACATGCACAGCGACTTTATCACCATATTGCATACCTGTAATAAACATAGACACTAAAAATACTGCCGGAAACGTTGCAAATATACCGCCAAATTCTTTCCAAGGTAGTGTTACAGATACAATATAACTTAATAATACTGCAAATCCCCCCACAAAAAATTTCATTAATGTTAATTTCATGATGTTCTGCCTCCAATAATTTATTACTTAATAACTGAATACAACTAATTATCACGCATTTTCCAAACTATAAATGTCTAATACTGAATATTGCGAGGGAAATAACAAACCAACAAACAACTGTGAATATTGCGCCTTTCCGATAACCTTTATGCTTAATGTAGAGAGATGCCAAAAATACAGTTAATATACAAGACAGAATACCGACAATTGCTCCAGTACTAAGATTCATCGACATCTCCACTAATTGCGTACCACGATGATCCAAAGCTAATGCGATAATAGCCGCAAGAAAGACTGCCGGCATAGTAGCTATAATGCCTCCTAACTTACCGCCTACCTTATCAGCAATAATTGAAGCTAATGCAACAGCGATACCACCAATGACAAAATGAAGAATTGCACTTCCAATTGAAAACATCTTCAACGTACCTTTCTATAATTAATTCAATACAAAACGTATCATTCACACAAAGTGTAAAACTTAAATTTTCTACTGTAAAGGCAACTCAAGCGATGTTCATAAAGCTTTCATGATACTTTCATAAACTAGCAATAAAGGGTTCAAATAAAGGTATATCCAGCTCAAATTAGGGAGTGGGACAGAAATGATATTTTCGCAAAATTTATTTCGTTGTCCCACCCCAACTTGCACATTATTGTAAGCTGACTTTCCGCCAGCTTCTATGTTGGGGCCCCGCCAACTTGCACATTATTGTAAGCTGACTTTTCGTCAGCTTCTGTGTTAGGGCCCTCACCCCAACTCGCATTGCCTGTAGAATTTCTTTTCGAAATTCTCTGTGTTGGGGCCCCTGACTAGAATTGAAAAAAGCTTGTTACAAGCGCATTTTCGTTCAGTCAACTACTGCCAATATAACTTCGTAGAGCATAGAACATTGATTTATGTACCAGCCTGATCATCATATAAATATAAATTTTTATGTTTCACGTAAAACAAAAAAAGACAAAGCTGTTATGATCTTAGCTTTGTCTTTTATGTGTTAGTCATCATGTATACGACATCCTACTACTAACGTTTATATATTCGAATTTTTATTTCATAATAATCTTCATGATCTTTGTCTTTATGCTCAACATGTAATCCTGTTTGTTGAATCGCTTGGATACTTTTGCCTACCTCATCTCGTGCTTGAGTGACATCTTGTGCAAAGCGAAGGTTTTGTGCTTTGACTTTTTCGGGCCCCGTTTTTTGGCGTACTCTATCTTCAGTCTGTTTCACATTTAGTTTTTGTGCAATGACTTGCTCAATCAACGCTTCTTGTTCGCTATCAGACAATGATAATACTGCTCTCGCATGGCGTTCAGTAATTTTACCTTCTCTTAAGCGAAGTAGTACTTTCGGCGCCAACTTCAATAAACGCAACTTATTTGCAATAAAGCTTTGACTTTTACCTAAACTTTTTGCCAATTCACTTTGCGTTGTATCACCAATTTCCAATAATTTCTTATAGGCTTCCGCTTCTTCAACAACAGACAAATTTTCTCTTTGAATATTCTCAATTAATGCCACAACAGCCGTCTCTTCATCATCCATATCACGAATAATAACGTCTGCTTGAGGTAAATTTAGTGATTGTATAGCTCTAAATCGGCGCTCTCCAGCAATAATTTCAAACATATCTTCTTCAATCGGTCTTACAACAATAGGCTGTAATAAACCATGTTCATGTATTGATTCAGCAAGTTCTTTAATTTTATTTGGTTCAAACACCTGTCTTGGTTGATAACGGTTGGGAACGATACGTTCAATTTGAATGGATTCAACATTACTATTGCGATCTTCTTCAATATGTCCAATGATGTCATCTTTGTTTTTCAAACCAAATAATTTTGAAAAAGGTTTTTTCATTATCCATTCGCTCCTTTTATGTTAGTTGTAAAGGATTATGCATTATTTTTCAAGTAAAGGAGTCTTATTAGGCGTCCCTGGTTTTCTTGGATACTTTTTCGGCGTCTGTCTTTTTTTATCAATAATGAACATCTGGCGCTCTCCAGCATCTTCTGGCAATTCAAAGGTATGTGTTTCTGTAACGTTACCACCTAACACACTAATTGCAAATTTTGCTTCTTCTAATTCTTCTTCACCTTTTGAAGATTTTAATGCAACAAACTGTCCACCTTTTTTAACTAGCGGTAAACACAATTCACTTAACACGGATAATCTAGCTACTGCTCTTGCAGTAACAACATCATAAGACTCCCTGTAGACACCCTTACCAAATGTTTCTGCTCTATCGTGTATAAAGCTGACATCCTGTAATTGTAATTCTGACGCTAAATGGTTTAAAAATTGAATACGCTTATTTAATGAATCAACAATCGTCACTTTTAACTGAGGAAACATTATTTTTAACGGAATACTTGGAAAACCAGCTCCAGCACCTACATCACATATACTTATAGGCTGATTAAAATCAAAATAAAAACTAGGTGCAATGGAATCATAAAAATGTTTCAAATATACATTGTGTTCATCTGTAATACTTGTCAAATTCATCTTTTCATTCCATTCAACAAGTAAACGATAATATGTTTGAAACTGTTGTTTTTGAGTCTCAGTTAATTCAATATTATGTTCTTTTAATTGTTCTGCTAACCATTCTACAGTCATTAGTCACTCACCCTTTGGAGTTTACCTTGTTCTAAGTAAATCAATAATATAGATATGTCTGCTGGATTTACCCCTGATATTCTAGAAGCTTGTGCAATATTTAAAGGTTTTACTTCTGATAGTTTTTCTCGCGCTTCAGTCGCCAAACTATCAATCTTACTATAATCTAAGTCTTCTGGAATTTTCTTCTCTTCCATACGCTTAACTTTCTCAACTTGTTGTAGTGATTTATTGATATAACCTTCATATTTTGTTTGTATTTCTACTTGTTCTTCAACATCTGCATTCAATTGATGTTCTTCTTCTAAAATTTCTAAAATTATATCGTAAGTCATTTCAGGTCTGCGTAATAAATCGATAGCTAAAATACCATCTTTTAAGCGAGAACCACCATGTTGTTCAATAATCGCTTGCGTATGTTCGTTTGGTTTAATACGAATATCTGATAAACGCTTAATTTCCGCATCAATTTGCTGACGTTTTTCATTAAAACGTGCATATCGTTCTTCAGAAATCATACCAAGTTCATATCCCATATCCGTCAATCTCAAATCAGCATTATCATGACGTAGTAACAAACGATATTCTGCACGTGATGTTAGTAAACGATAAGGTTCATTAGTACCTTTAGTTACAAGATCATCGATTAATACACCTATATATGCATCTGAACGACTTAATATCTTTTCGCCTGTGTTTAACACTTTACCTGCAGCGTTAATACCTGCCATCAATCCTTGTCCTGCTGCTTCTTCATAACCGGATGTACCATTAATTTGACCTGCAGTGTATAAGTTTTTAATCATTTTCGTTTCAAGTGTAGGCCATAACTGCGTTGGCACAATCGCATCATATTCAATTGCGTAGCCGGCACGCATCATATCTGCTTTTTCAAGACCTGGTATCGTCTCTAACATTTGACGTTGCACATGTTCAGGAAGACTTGTAGACAATCCTTGCACATATACTTCATTTGTATTACGACCTTCAGGCTCTAAGAAAAGTTGATGTCGCGGCTTATCATTAAATCGAACAAATTTATCTTCAATTGAAGGGCAATAACGTGGCCCAGTTCCTTTAATCATCCCTGAATACATTGCAGATAGATGTAAATTATCATCGATAACTTTGTGTGTTTCAGCATTAGTATACGTTAACCAACATGGCAATTGATCTAATATATATTCTGTTGTTTCAAAGCTGAATGCACGACCTACATCGTCACCTGGTTGTATTTCAGTCTTCGAATAGTCAATTGTTTTTGAATTTACACGCGGTGGTGTACCTGTTTTAAAACGAACAATATCAAAACCAAGTTCTCTTAAATTGTCTGATAATGTGATTGATGGTAATTGGTGATTTGGTCCACTTGAATACTTCATATTACCTAAAATGATTTCACCACGTAAAAATGTTCCCGTTGTAATAATTACTGCTTTAGATAAATACTCTGTACCAATATTTGTACGTACACCTTTAACTTCATTATCTTCTATAATAAGTTCGTCTACCATACCTTGCATTATATGCAAATTTTCTTCATCTTCAATCACGCGTTTCATTTCTTGTTGATAAAGTACTTTATCTGCTTGCGCTCTTAGTGCTCTTACAGCAGGTCCTTTACCAGTATTTAACATTCTCATTTGAATGTGTGTTTTATCGATTGTTTTTGCCATTTGTCCACCTAAAGCATCAATTTCACGAACAACGATACCTTTAGCTGGTCCTCCTACAGATGGGTTACATGGCATAAATGCAATATTATCTAAATTTATTGTTAGCATTAATGTTTTAGCACCACGTCTTGCAGATGCTAAACCTGCTTCTACACCTGCATGTCCCGCACCTATAACGATTACATCATATTCTTGAGCCACAATATAAACCTCCTTATTTGATATCTTACTAGCCTTCTTTAGACGGTATTCCGTCTAATTCAATTACTATTTACCTAAGCAGAATTGACTGAATAACTGATCGATGAGTTCATCACTTGCAGTCTCACCAATAATTTCTCCTAATATTTCCCAAGTTCTAGTTAAATCAATTTGTACCATATCCATAGGCACACCAGATTCTGCTGCATCAATCGCATCTTGTATCGTTTGTCTTGCTTGTTTTAATAATGAAATATGTCTTGAATTAGAAACATAAGTCATATCTTGATTTTGTACTTCTCCACCAAAGAACAAATCTCGAATTTGTATTTCTAATTCATCAATACCTTCTTGTTTTAACATTGAAGTTTGAATTAATGGCGTATCGCCTATCATATCTTTAACTTCATTAATATCTATATTTTGCTCTAAATCCATTTTATTAACAATTACGATTACATTTTCATTTTTAACCACTTCATATAATGTGTAATCTTCTTGAGTCAATGCTTCGTTATTGTTTAATACAAATAAAATTAAGTCTGCTTGGCTAAGAGCCTTTCTAGAGCGTTCAACACCAATCTTCTCTACTATATCTTCTGTCTCACGTATACCAGCAGTATCAACTAATCTTAATGGCACGCCACGAACATTGACGTACTCTTCTAAGACATCTCTAGTCGTACCTGCTACCTCAGTTACAATCGCTTTATTATCTTGTATTAAATTATTTAACATCGATGATTTACCTACGTTTGGTTTACCAACAATAACTGTAGATAAACCTTCACGCATAATTTTACCCTGCGCACCGGTATCTAATAAACGATTAATTTCCTGTTTGATTTCTTTAGACTGCTCTAAAAGAAATTCAGTAGTCGCATCTTCAACATCATCGTATTCAGGATAATCAATATTCACTTCCACTTGAGCGAGTATCTCTAATATAGATTGACGTTGTTTTTTGATTAAGTCACTTAGACGACCTTCAATTTGATTCATCGCAACTTTAGAAGCTCTATCTGTTTTCGAGCGAATAAAGTCCATAACTGCTTCAGCTTTAGATAAATCAATACGACCATTTAAAAAGGCACGTTTTGTAAATTCACCTGGCTCAGCCATCCTAGCGCCATATGTCATAGTAAGTTCCAGCACTCTATTAATAGTTAAAATACCACCATGACAATTAATTTCTATAATATCTTCGCGTGTAAATGTTTTTGGCGCTCTTAACACAGACACCATAACTTCTTCAACCACTTCTTTAGACTCTGGATCAATAATATGACCGTAATTAATCGTATGTGATGGAACATCATTTAAAAGATGTTTTCCTTTATATAATTTGTCAGCAATTTCAACGGCTTGCGGTCCAGACAATCGAACAATTCCAATTGCCCCTTCACCCATTGGTGTTGAAATACTCGTAATTGTATCTAAATCCATATTGCTACTCTCCTCCTTCAACGATGTGAATACATTTTAAAGTAAGTTATTATAACCCTAAGGTCAGTCTTACGTTTGTCTGAGGTAAGACTTCGGGATGCGTTGAGTGGTTAATGTTTTCCTTCCCCTACCCTATCCTTACTTAATCTTTTTATTAAAAACTTTGGCAATTTTAAGTACGTGCTCAAGACTATTCTGTATTTGTAAAGTCGTCATATCTTTAGCTGGCTGTCTTGCTATTACAATAATATCTTTGGCCAATATATGCGACTTATGTACTTTGAAATTTTCACGTATTGCTCTTTTAATCTTGTTTCTTAACACTGCATTACCTAGTTTTTTAGAAACACTAATACCTAAGCGAAAATGGTCTATTTCTTTATTATTACAAGTGTATACAACAAATTGTCTGTTGGCTACAGAATGACCTTTTTTATATATTCTCTGAAAATCTGCATTCTTTTTAATTCGGTAATCTTTTTCCAATAACATCACTCGCTTATTTATCGTTTTTATTTGAAGCTATATTTAAACTTCTATTGAGCTTATAACATAAATTTCTATTTATTCTTAATTTAAACGAAAAAAAAGATCACTGATGAGTCAGTGATCTTATGCAGATAAAACTTTACGGCCTTTACGACGACGGCGCGCTAAAACTTTACGGCCATTTTTTGTGCTCATGCGTTTTCTGAAACCATGAACTTTACTATGTTTACGTTTATTTGGTTGATAAGTACGTTTTACCATGCAAAACACCTCCATCTTTATACAGTTATCTAATATACCAGATTATGCAGACTCTGATCACTTTAATAGATAAGATTTTGCGTTTCTTAGATTAAAATTCTCGTATTAGCTCATTGATTATCTAGTCATAATTCAAGCAACTACTACAATATAACAAAATCCTTTTTATAACGCAAGTTCATTTTATACTACTGCTCAATTTTTTTACTTTTATCGATTAAAGATAGAAATACACGATGCGAGCAATCAAATTTCATAACATCACCATGAGTTTGCTCCGAAGCATGAGTGTTTACAATGTTTGAATACCTTATACAGTTCTTATACATACTTTATAAATTATTTCCCAAGCTGTTTTGATACACTCACTAACAGATATTCTATAGAAGGAAAAGTTATCCACTTATGCACATTTATAGTTTTCAGAATTGTGGATAATTAGAAATTACACACAAAGTTATACTATTTTTAGCAACATATTCACAGGTATTTGACATATAGAGAACTGAAAAAGTATAATTGTGTGGATAAGTCGTCCAACTCATGATTTTATAAGGATTTATTTATTGATATTTACATAAAAATACTGTGCATAACTAATAAGCAGGATAAAGTTATCCACCGATTGTTATTAACTTGTGGATAATTATTAACATGGTGTGTTTAGAAGTTATCCACGGCTGTTATTTTTGTGTATAACTTAAAAATTTAAGAAAGATGGAGTAAATTTATGTCGGAAAAAGAAATTTGGGAAAAAGTGCTTGAAATTGCTCAAGAAAAATTATCAGCTGTAAGTTACTCAACTTTCCTAAAAGATACTGAGCTTTACACGATTAAAGATGGTGAAGCTATCGTATTATCGAGTATTCCTTTTAATGCAAATTGGTTAAATCAACAATATGCTGAAATTATCCAAGCAATCTTATTTGATGTTGTAGGCTATGAAGTTAAACCTCACTTTATTACTACTGAAGAATTAGCAAATTATAGTAATAATGAAACTGCTACTCCAAAAGAAACAACAAAACCTTCTACTGAAACAACTGAGGATAATCATGTGCTTGGTAGAGAGCAATTCAATGCCCATAACACATTTGACACTTTTGTAATCGGACCTGGTAACCGCTTTCCACATGCAGCAAGTTTAGCTGTAGCCGAAGCACCAGCCAAAGCGTACAATCCATTATTTATCTATGGAGGTGTTGGTTTAGGAAAAACCCATTTAATGCATGCCATTGGTCATCATGTTTTAGATAATAATCCAGATGCCAAAGTGATTTACACATCAAGTGAAAAATTCACAAATGAATTTATTAAATCAATTCGTGATAACGAAGGTGAAGCTTTCAGAGAAAGATATCGTAATATCGACGTCTTATTAATCGATGATATTCAGTTCATACAAAACAAGGTACAAACACAAGAAGAATTTTTCTATACTTTTAATGAATTGCATCAGAATAACAAGCAAATAGTTATTTCGAGTGATCGACCACCAAAGGAAATTGCACAATTAGAAGACCGATTACGTTCACGCTTTGAATGGGGGCTAATTGTTGATATTACGCCACCAGATTATGAAACTCGAATGGCAATTTTGCAGAAGAAAATTGAAGAAGAAAAATTAGATATTCCACCAGAAGCTTTAAATTATATAGCAAATCAAATTCAATCTAATATTCGTGAATTAGAAGGTGCATTAACACGTTTACTTGCATATTCACAATTATTAGGAAAACCAATTACAACTGAATTAACTGCTGAAGCTTTAAAAGATATCATTCAAGCACCAAAATCTAAAAAGATTACCATCCAAGATATTCAAAAAATTGTAGGCCAGTACTATAATGTTAGAATTGAAGATTTCAGTGCAAAAAAACGTACAAAGTCAATTGCATATCCGCGTCAAATAGCTATGTACTTGTCTAGAGAGCTTACAGATTTCTCATTACCTAAAATTGGTGAAGAATTTGGTGGGCGTGATCATACGACCGTCATTCATGCTCATGAAAAAATATCTAAAGATTTAAAAGAAGATCCTATTTTTAAACAAGAAGTAGAGAATCTTGAAAAAGAAATAAGAAATGTATAAGTAGGAAACTTTGGGAAATGTAATCTGTTATATAACAGCACTAATGATAACAATCATTTTTTACATTTCTATATGCTAATGTGGCAAGATGAGCAAAACTCATTTTGTGGATAATGTTTAAAAGTCATACACACCCTACACAAGTTATCAACATGTGTATAACTTCGCCAAATCTATGTTTTTAAGACTTATCCACCAATCCACAGCACCTACTACTATTACTAAGAACTTAAAACCTATATAATTATATATAAACGACTGGAAGGAGTTTTAATTAATGATGGAATTCACTATTAAAAGAGATTATTTTATTACACAATTAAATGACACATTAAAAGCTATTTCACCAAGAACAACATTACCTATATTAACTGGTATCAAAATCGATGCGAAAGAACATGAAGTTATATTAACTGGTTCAGACTCTGAAATTTCAATAGAAATCACTATTCCTAAAACTGTAGATGGCGAAGATATTGTCAATATTTCAGAAACAGGCTCAGTAGTACTTCCTGGACGATTCTTTGTTGATATTATAAAAAAATTACCTGGTAAAGATGTTAAATTATCTACAAATGAACAATTCCAGACATTAATTACATCAGGTCATTCTGAATTTAATTTAAGTGGCTTAGATCCAGATCAATATCCTTTATTACCTCAAGTTTCTAGAGATGACGCAATTCAATTGTCGGTAAAAGTGCTTAAAAACGTGATTGCACAAACAAATTTTGCAGTGTCCACCTCAGAAACACGCCCAGTACTAACTGGTGTGAACTGGCTTATACAAGAAAATGAATTAATATGCACAGCGACTGACTCACACCGCTTGGCTGTAAGAAAGTTGCAGTTAGAAGATGTTTCTGAAAACAAAAATGTCATCATTCCAGGTAAGGCTTTAGCTGAATTAAATAAAATTATGTCTGACAATGAAGAAGACATTGATATCTTCTTTGCTTCAAACCAAGTTTTATTTAAAGTTGGAAATGTGAACTTTATTTCTCGATTATTAGAAGGACATTATCCTGATACAACACGTTTATTCCCTGAAAACTATGAAATTAAATTAAGTATAGACAATGGGGAGTTTTATCATGCGATTGATCGTGCCTCTTTATTAGCACGTGAAGGTGGTAACAACGTTATTAAATTAAGTACAGGTGATGACGTTGTTGAATTATCTTCTACATCACCAGAAATTGGTACTGTAAAAGAAGAAGTTGATGCAAACGATGTTGAAGGTGGTAGCCTGAAAATTTCATTCAACTCTAAATATATGATGGATGCTTTAAAAGCAATCGATAATGATGAGGTTGAAGTTGAATTCTTCGGTACAATGAAACCATTTATTCTAAAACCAAAAGGTGACGACTCGGTAACGCAATTAATTTTACCAATCAGAACTTACTAAAAATAAATATAAATAAAGGATGACGTGATTAATTAAAACGTCATCCTTTATTTTTTGGCAAAAATAATTCTAGATGCGTATGTAAAATAAATTTGGCAGCATTTTAAACAGCAAATAAAAGACGCCAATTAAATTTATGACAAATATATCCAAAATTTAATAAGTGTGCTTATATGCCCTTTAAATTTAAAATTTTAATAGTCAATAACAAGTTGAATATAAAAGTTAAACGCCGTTAAATAGCGTTAAAAAATTGAAAATGACAGTATTGCCAAAAAATAAGAATTAATTATTTATATGTAAACGGTTTCTACCTCTATTTTAAATGAAATTTGTGACAAAAAAAGGTATAATATATTAATGACATACAAAGAAATGGAGTGATTATTTTGGTTCAAGAAGTTGTAGTAGAAGGAGACATTAATTTAGGTCAATTTCTAAAAACAGAAGGGATTATTGAATCTGGTGGTCAAGCAAAATGGTTCTTGCAAGACGTTGAAGTATTAATTAATGGAGTGCGTGAAACACGTCGCGGTAAAAAGTTAGAACATCAAGATCGTATAGATATCCCAGAATTACCTGAAGATGCTGGTTCTTTCTTAATCATTCATCAAGGTGAACAATGAAGTTAAATACACTCCAATTAGAAAATTATCGTAACTATGATGAGGTTACGTTGAAATGTCATCCTGACGTGAATATCCTCATTGGAGAAAATGCACAAGGAAAGACAAATTTACTTGAATCAATTTATACCTTAGCTTTAGCAAAAAGTCATAGAACGAGTAATGATAAGGAACTCATACGTTTTAATGCTGATTATGCTAAAATAGAAGGTGAGCTTAGTTATAGACACGGCACGATGCCATTAACAATGTTTATAACTAAAAAAGGTAAACAAGTCAAAGTGAATCACTTAGAGCAAAGTCGTCTAACTCAATATATTGGACACCTCAATGTGGTTCTATTTGCGCCAGAAGATTTGAATATTGTAAAAGGCTCTCCTCAAATAAGACGACGCTTTATAGATATGGAGTTGGGCCAAATTTCTGCTGTTTACTTAAATGATTTAGCTCAATACCAACGTATTTTAAAGCAAAAGAATAATTACTTAAAGCAGTTACAATTAGGCCAAAAAAAGGACTTAACAATGTTGGAAGTATTAAATCAGCAGTTTGCTGAATATGCAATGAAAGTAACTGATAAACGTGCACATTTTATTCAAGAGCTAGAGTCGTTAGCTAAACCGATTCATGCTGGTATCACAAATGATAAAGAAGCGTTGTCGCTGAATTATTTACCTAGTCTTAAATTTGATTATGCTCAAAATGAAGCGGCACGACTTGAAGAAATTATGTCTATTCTTAGCGATAATATGCAAAGAGAAAAAGAACGAGGCATTAGCTTATTCGGACCACATCGAGATGATATAAGTTTTGATGTGAATGGCATGGATGCTCAAACATATGGTTCTCAAGGACAGCAACGTACAACGGCTTTGTCCATTAAATTAGCTGAAATTGAGTTAATGAATATCGAAGTTGGGGAATATCCCATCTTATTATTAGACGATGTACTCAGTGAATTAGATGATTCGCGTCAAACGCATTTATTAAGTACGATTCAGCATAAAGTACAAACATTTGTCACTACGACATCTGTAGATGGTATTGATCATGAAATCATGAATAACGCTAAATTGTATCGTATTAATCAAGGTGAAATTATAAAGTAACAGAAAGCGATGGTGACTGCATTGTCAGATGTAAACAACACGGATAATTATGGTGCTGGGCAAATACAAGTATTAGAAGGTTTAGAAGCAGTACGTAAAAGACCAGGTATGTATATAGGATCGACTTCAGAGAGAGGTTTGCACCATTTAGTGTGGGAAATTGTCGATAATAGTATCGATGAAGCATTAGCTGGTTATGCAAATCAAATTGAAGTTGTTATTGAAAAAGATAACTGGATTAAAGTAACGGATAACGGACGTGGTATCCCAGTTGATATTCAAGAAAAAATGGGACGTCCAGCTGTCGAAGTTATTTTAACTGTTTTACATGCTGGTGGTAAATTTGGCGGTGGCGGATACAAAGTATCTGGTGGTTTACATGGTGTTGGTTCATCAGTTGTAAACGCATTGTCACAAGACTTAGAAGTATATGTACACAGAAATGAGACTATATATCATCAAGCATATAAAAAAGGTGTACCTCAATTTGACTTAAAAGAAGTTGGCACAACTGATAAGACAGGTACTGTCATTCGTTTTAAAGCAGATGGAGAAATCTTCACAGAGACAACTGTATACAACTATGAAACATTACAGCAGCGTATTAGAGAGCTTGCTTTCTTAAACAAAGGAATTCAAATCACATTAAGAGATGAACGTGATGAAGAAAACGTTAGAGAAGACTCCTATCACTATGAGGGCGGTATTAAATCGTACGTTGAGTTATTGAACGAAAATAAAGAACCTATTCATGATGAGCCAATTTATATTCATCAATCTAAAGATGATATTGAAGTAGAAATTGCGATTCAATATAACTCAGGATATGCCACAAATCTTTTAACTTACGCAAATAACATTCATACGTACGAAGGTGGTACGCATGAAGACGGATTCAAACGTGCATTAACGCGTGTCTTAAATAGTTATGGTTTAAGTAGCAAGATTATGAAAGAAGAAAAAGATAGACTTTCTGGTGAAGATACACGTGAAGGTATGACAGCAATTATATCTATCAAACATGGTGATCCTCAATTCGAAGGTCAAACGAAGACAAAATTAGGTAATTCTGAAGTGCGTCAAGTTGTAGATAAATTATTCTCAGAGCACTTTGAACGATTTTTATATGAAAATCCACAAGTCGCACGTACAGTGGTTGAAAAAGGTATTATGGCGGCACGTGCACGTGTTGCTGCGAAAAAAGCGCGTGAAGTAACACGTCGTAAATCAGCGTTAGATGTAGCAAGCCTTCCAGGTAAATTAGCCGATTGCTCTAGTAAAAGTCCTGAAGAATGTGAGATTTTCTTAGTCGAAGGGGACTCTGCCGGGGGGTCTACAAAATCTGGTCGTGACTCTAGAACGCAGGCGATTTTACCATTACGAGGTAAGATATTAAATGTTGAAAAAGCACGATTAGATAGAATTTTGAATAACAATGAAATTCGTCAAATGATCACAGCATTTGGTACAGGAATCGGTGGCGACTTTGATCTAGCGAAAGCAAGATATCACAAAATCGTCATTATGACTGATGCCGATGTGGATGGAGCGCATATTAGAACATTGTTATTAACATTCTTCTATCGATTTATGAGACCGTTAATTGAAGCAGGCTATGTGTATATTGCACAGCCACCGTTGTATAAACTGACACAAGGTAAACAAAAGTATTATGTATACAATGATAGGGAACTTGATAAACTTAAATCTGAATTGAATCCAACACCAAAATGGTCTATTGCACGATACAAAGGTCTTGGAGAAATGAATGCAGATCAATTATGGGAAACAACAATGAACCCTGAGCACCGCGCTCTTTTACAAGTAAAACTTGAAGATGCGATTGAAGCGGACCAAACATTTGAAATGTTAATGGGTGATGTTGTAGAAAACCGTAGACAATTTATAGAAGATAATGCAGTTTATGCAAACTTAGACTTCTAAGCGCTGTGAACTGAACTTTTGAAGGAGGAACTCTTGATGGCTGAATTACCTCAATCAAGAATAAATGAACGAAATATTACCAGTGAAATGCGTGAATCATTTTTAGATTATGCGATGAGTGTTATCGTTGCTCGTGCATTGCCAGATGTTCGTGACGGTTTAAAACCAGTACATCGTCGTATACTATATGGATTAAATGAACAAGGTATGACACCGGATAAATCATATAAAAAATCAGCACGTATCGTTGGTGACGTAATGGGTAAATATCACCCTCATGGTGACTTATCTATTTATGAAGCAATGGTACGTATGGCTCAAGATTTCAGTTATCGTTATCCGCTTGTTGATGGCCAAGGTAACTTTGGTTCAATGGATGGAGATGGCGCAGCAGCAATGCGTTATACTGAAGCGCGTATGACTAAAATCACACTTGAACTGTTACGTGATATTAATAAAGATACAATAGATTTTATCGATAACTATGATGGTAATGAAAGAGAGCCGTCAGTCTTACCTGCTCGATTCCCTAACTTGTTAGCCAATGGTGCATCAGGTATCGCGGTAGGTATGGCAACGAATATTCCACCACATAACTTAACAGAATTAATCAATGGTGTACTTAGCTTAAGTAAGAACCCTGATATTTCAATTGCTGAGTTAATGGAGGATATTGAAGGTCCTGATTTCCCTACTGCTGGACTTATTTTAGGTAAGAGTGGTATTAGACGTGCATATGAAACAGGTCGTGGTTCAATTCAAATGCGTTCTCGTGCAGTTATTGAAGAACGTGGAGGCGGACGTCAACGTATTGTTGTCACTGAAATTCCTTTCCAAGTGAATAAGGCTCGTATGATTGAAAAAATTGCAGAACTCGTTCGTGACAAGAAAATTGACGGTATCACTGATTTACGTGATGAAACAAGTTTACGTACTGGTGTGCGTGTCGTTATTGATGTGCGTAAGGATGCAAATGCTAGTGTCATTTTAAATAATTTATACAAACAAACGCCACTTCAAACATCATTTGGTGTGAATATGATTGCACTTGTAAATGGTAGACCGAAGCTTATTAATTTAAAAGAAGCGTTGGTACATTATTTAGAGCATCAAAAGACAGTTGTTAGAAGACGTACGCAATACAACTTACGTAAAGCTAAAGATCGTGCCCACATTTTAGAAGGATTACGTATCGCACTTGACCATATCGATGAAATTATTTCAACGATTCGTGAGTCAGATACAGATAAAGTTGCAATGGAAAGCTTGCAACAACGCTTCAAACTTTCTGAAAAACAAGCTCAAGCTATTTTAGACATGCGTTTAAGACGTCTAACAGGTTTAGAGAGAGACAAAATTGAAGCTGAATATAATGAGTTATTAAATTATATTAGTGAATTAGAAGCAATCTTAGCTGATGAAGAAGTGTTATTACAGTTAGTTAGAGATGAATTGACTGAAATTAGAGATCGTTTCGGTGATGATCGTCGTACAGAAATTCAATTAGGTGGATTTGAAGACTTAGAGGACGAAGACTTAATTCCAGAAGAACAAATAGTAATTACACTAAGCCATAATAACTACATTAAACGTTTGCCGGTATCTACATATCGTGCTCAAAACCGTGGTGGTCGTGGTGTTCAAGGTATGAATACATTGGAAGAAGATTTTGTCAGTCAATTGGTAACTTTAAGTACACATGACCATGTATTGTTCTTTACTAACAAAGGTCGTGTATACAAACTTAAAGGTTATGAAGTGCCTGAGTTATCAAGACAGTCTAAAGGTATTCCTGTAGTGAATGCTATTGAACTTGAAAATGATGAAGTCATTAGTACAATGATTGCTGTTAAAGACCTTGAAAGTGAAGACAACTTCTTAGTGTTTGCAACTAAGCGTGGTGTCGTTAAACGTTCAGCATTAAGTAACTTCTCAAGAATAAATAGAAATGGTAAGATTGCGATTTCGTTCAGAGAAGATGATGAGTTAATTGCAGTTCGTTTAACAAGTGGTCAAGAAGATATCTTGATTGGTACATCACATGCATCATTAATTCGATTCCCTGAATCAACATTACGTCCTTTAGGCCGTACAGCAACGGGTGTGAAAGGTATTACACTTCGTGAAGGTGACGAAGTTGTAGGGCTTGATGTAGCTCATGCAAACAGTGTTGATGAAGTATTAGTAGTTACTGAAAATGGTTATGGTAAACGTACGCCAGTTAATGACTATCGTTTATCAAATCGTGGTGGTAAAGGTATTAAAACAGCTACGATTACTGAGCGTAATGGTAATGTTGTATGTATCACTACAGTAACTGGTGAAGAAGATTTAATGATTGTTACTAATGCCGGTGTCATTATTCGACTAGATGTTGCAGATATTTCTCAAAATGGTCGTGCAGCACAAGGTGTTCGCTTAATTCGCTTAGGCGATGATCAATTTGTTTCAACGGTTGCTAAAGTAAAAGAGGATGCAGACGAAGTAAATGAAGATGAACAATCTACTGTATCTGAAGATGGTACTGAACAACAACGTGAAGCGGTTGTAAATGATGAAACACCAGGAAATGCAATTCATACTGAAGTGATTGATTCAGAAGAAAATGATGAAGATGGACGTATTGAAGTAAGACAAGATTTCATGGATCGTGTTGAAGAAGATATACAACAATCATCAGATGAAGATGAAGAATAATAAAAAAATAAGACTTCCCTATATGTAGGGGAGTCTTATTTTTATGCTAGAAAGTAATGCTGTACTATATTCAATGATTAGTAATGATTAACTTTCTAATTGTTTCATTGCGTAAGGTATTTCATTGATAAGTCTTGATGGTGGCACCACATACATATCTTTTGCAAGATTTTCGCCAATAAAACTATGTGTATATGTGGCACTCATAACCGCTTCTTTTAAGTTATCAAATTGACCAACAAAACTTGTAATCATACCAGCAAGTGTATCGCCCATACCACCAGTCGCCATTGCTGGGCTACCGATTGTTAATTTAAAGTCTTCATCTTTAAAGAAAATTTCAGTACCATGTTTTTTAAGTACAACAGTTGCGCCTAAACGATCAACTGCTTCACGATTACGCTCATATGTCTGTTCCTCAATAGGAATACCACTTAATCGCTCCCATTCTTTGAGATGCGGAGTAAAAATCACGCGACATGTAGGTAATTGCGGTTTCAGTTTACTAAATATTGTAATCGCATCGCCGTCTACGATTAAATTTTGATGCGGTTGTATATTTTGTAGTAGGAATGTAATGGCATTATTTCCTTTGAAATCAACGCCAAGACCTGGACCAATTAGTATACTGTCAGTCATTTCAATCATTTTCGTCAACATTTTCGTATCATTAATATCAATAACCATCGCTTCTGGGCAACGAGAATGTAATGCTGAATGATTTGTTGGATGTGTAGCTACAGTGATTAAACCACTACCGCTAAATACACATGCACGAGCCGCTAACATAATGGCACCACCTAAGTTAGCAGATCCACCAATTAATAAAATTTTGCCATAATCACCTTTATGTGAATCTTCTTTACGCTTAGGAATGTTAATAGAATTTAACGTTTCCATAGTGATATAACCTCCCATGTAAAAGCCTTTTCCGAATTTATTCAATTTTAAAAATATATAGTAACTTTTAACAAAATGTATTATAAATTTCTGAATTCATTATTATTTGTCGTTAAATACAATAGAAAATACTATACCTGTATATGCAATTCGTCAATAGATAAATTATTAAATATGCTTACAACAATCTTAATATCCTTTAACGCACTACAATAGTGCTCTGATAATAGGTTATAAATGTACGTAAAACCATTGTTTCAATAAAAATGAAAACGTATACTTCAAGAAGGATGGGTTACTTAATATAAACAAGGGGGTAACATATATGACTTTATATTTAGATGGTGAAACACTAACAATTGAGGATATTAAATCATTTTTACAACAACAATCAAAGATTGAAATTATTGATGATGCGTTAGAACGTGTCAAAAAAAGTAGAGCGGTAGTTGAACGTATTATTGAAAATGAGGAAACGGTTTACGGTATTACTACAGGTTTTGGGTTATTTAGTGATGTACGTATAGACCCGACGCAATATAATGAATTACAAGTGAATCTGATACGCTCACATGCCTGTGGACTAGGTGAGCCATTTTCAAAAGAAGTAGCATTAGTCATGATGATTTTACGATTGAATACATTATTAAAAGGTCATTCAGGTGCCACTTTAGAATTAGTGAGACAATTACAATTTTTTATAAATGAACGTATTATACCGATAATTCCACAGCAAGGCTCTCTCGGTGCATCAGGAGATTTAGCGCCATTATCACATTTAGCATTAGCATTAATTGGTGAAGGGAAAGTATTGTACAGAGGGGAAGAAAAGGATAGTGACGATGTATTAAGAGAATTAAATAGACAACCTTTGAACCTTCAGGCTAAAGAAGGTTTAGCATTGATTAATGGTACGCAAGCTATGACAGCTCAAGGTGTCATTAGTTATATAGAATCAGAAGATTTAGGTTACCAATCTGAATGGATTGCTGCATTAACGCATCAGTCTCTTAATGGCATTATAGATGCATATAGACATGATGTGCACGCTGTTCGTAATTTTCAAGAACAGATTAATGTGGCAGCGCGTATGCGTGATTGGTTAGAAGGATCAACATTAACGACGCGACAAGCAGAAATACGTGTACAAGATGCATATACGTTGCGTTGTATACCACAAATCCATGGCGCGAGTTTTCAAGTATTCAATTATGTTAAACAGCAATTAGAATTTGAAATGAATGCGGCTAATGATAATCCACTTATATTTGAGGAAGCAAATGAAACGTTTGTTATTTCAGGTGGTAACTTCCATGGACAACCTATTGCTTTTGCATTAGATCATCTTAAATTAGGTGTAAGTGAATTAGCAAACGTATCGGAACGTCGTTTAGAGCGACTAGTAAATCCTCAATTAAATGGTGATTTACCAGCGTTTCTTAGTCCAGAGCCAGGATTGCAAAGTGGCGCGATGATTATGCAATATGCTGCTGCAAGTCTCGTTTCTGAAAATAAAACTTTAGCGCATCCAGCGAGTGTTGATTCTATCACTTCATCTGCGAACCAAGAAGATCACGTATCTATGGGAACTACAGCTGCTAGACATGGTTATCAAATTATTGAAAATGCAAGACGTGTGCTGGCAATCGAATGTGTTATTGCATTACAAGCAGCAGAGTTAAAAGGTGTTGAAGGTTTATCACCAAAAACACGTCGTAAATATGAGGAGTTTCGAAGTATCGTGCCATCCATTACACATGACCGTCAATTTCATAAAGATATTGAAGCGGTTGCACAGTATTTAAAGCAATCAATTTATCAAACGACTGCATGTCACTAAATCGACATGAGTGATGTTTGAAATCGTTACTTGAAAAAGCAAATATAGTTTGCTATATTAAAAATAACTTAATAAGACATTGTTCGTAGGACAAGTAATATATAGTGTTCGATATCAGAGAGCTTGTGGTTAGTGTGAACAAGAATCAACATATATATGAATCTACCTACTTAATTTAAAAGAACAATCGGTGATAACCGTTATTTTAGTGAAGTGCAATTTAGGTTTAGTGTATCTTTATAACTTAAATTGTTAAATAGGGTGGCAACGCGTAGACCACGTCCCTTGTAGGGATGTGGTCTTTTTTTATTTTCTAAAAAATAAAGACGTACGTCATTCCATAATAAATGATAATTATTTGGGAAAGGATGAAGGTTAATGTTAGACATTAGATTATTCAGAAATGAGCCTGACACAGTTAAGAGCAAAATTGAATTACGCGGAGATGATCCAAAAGTTGTAGATGAAATTTTAGAATTGGATGAGCAACGACGTAAATTAATTAGTGCAACAGAAGAAATGAAAGCACGTCGTAATAAAGTAAGTGAAGAAATCGCATTAAAAAAACGTAATAAAGAAAATGCTGATGATGTGATTGCTGAAATGCGCACATTAGGTGACGATATTAAAGAAAAAGATAGTCAATTAAATGAAATTGATAATAAAATGACAGGTATCCTTTGTCGTATTCCAAATTTAATAAGTGATGATGTACCTCAAGGTGAATCTGATGAAGATAACGTTGAAGTTAAAAAGTGGGGTACACCACGTGAGTTTTCATTTGAACCAAAAGCACATTGGGATATTGTAGAAGAATTGAAAATGGCTGATTTTGATCGTGCAGCAAAAGTTTCAGGTGCGCGTTTTGTATATTTAACAAATGAAGGTGCGCAATTAGAGCGTGCTTTAATGAACTATATGATTACAAAACATACAACACAACATGGTTATACAGAAATGATGGTACCACAGCTTGTGAACGCAGATACAATGTATGGTACAGGTCAATTACCTAAATTTGAAGAAGATTTATTTAAAGTAGAAAAAGAAGGATTATATACAATTCCAACTGCTGAAGTACCATTAACGAATTTCTATCGTAATGAAATTATTCAACCAGGTGTACTTCCTGAAAAATTCACTGGTCAATCTGCATGTTTCCGAAGTGAAGCAGGATCAGCAGGTAGAGATACAAGAGGATTAATTCGTTTACATCAATTCGATAAAGTGGAAATGGTATGTTTTGAACAACCAGAAGATTCATGGAATGCTTTAGAAGAAATGACAACAAACGCAGAAGCAATTCTAGAAGAGTTAGGTTTACCATACCGTCGTGTTATTTTATGTACAGGTGATATTGGATTTAGTGCAAGCAAAACATATGATTTAGAAGTTTGGTTACCAAGCTACAATGATTATAAAGAAATTAGTTCATGCTCAAACTGTACGGATTTCCAAGCGCGTCGTGCTAACATCCGCTTCAAGCGTGACAAAGCAGCTAAACCAGAATTAGCACATACATTAAATGGTAGTGGTTTAGCAGTTGGACGTACATTTGCTGCTATTGTTGAAAATTACCAAAATGAAGATGGAACAGTAACAATTCCAGAAGCATTAGTACCATTTATGGGTGGTAAAACTCAAATTTCAAAACCAGTTAAATAAAGGCTTTAGCTACAAACTTTAAAAAAGTATATATCTACGTATACTTAAAGCAAGGGCAAGATACTTTAAATAATATTTTAAAAAGTGGTGACGAAGCTGTCGCCACTTTTTTTGTGCTGTAAAAGTATAATAGTGAGCCAATGCACATAACAACAATAAATTAAGTTTGTGGTTTAATGGGGTGAACGCATTTCATTATAGCAACAATACGGGATAATTATGATGAACTAAAACAATCTAAAACGTAACAAAATTGAGCAAAACTATTATAGGAAATTAAGCGATAAAAAACTGATTTCGTTGATGTAGTATGAGTAATATCGATGCAGTAGGGTAGGGGGTGAGGGGATGATGATTATAAGTGTTTGAGACACGAATCAATATCCCAGACTCATCATTAGATATAAAAAATTATAAAATTAGTACTTAAAAACAACTACAAATCCGTAGAAAATATGGAGGTAGTCTTAAATAAAATATTGAAAATTCTCAAAACTAAAAAGTTAAGACGGAAGTATTTCAAGACATCGGTATGTCTAACCTCAGACAAACCGACGTCTAATGTTATTGCTTAGGGTATAGAACTGTATTAGACTAGGTATATTATTTTTTCGTAATTATATAAATGAAAAGTGACAAAGGAGGTAATTGAGATGACAACGCATTTAAGTTTTAGACAAGGCGTGCAAGAGTGTATCCCAACATTATTGGGTTATGCCGGTGTTGGTATTTCATTTGGTATTGTGGCTTCGTCTCAAAACTTTAGTATTTTAGAAATTATCTTGTTATGTCTTGTTATATATGCCGGTGCTGCGCAATTTATTATGTGCGCATTGTTTATAGCAGGTACACCGATATCAGCGATTGTACTAACTGTATTTATCGTAAATTCAAGAATGTTCCTTTTAAGTATGTCGCTTGCACCAAACTTCAAGACATATGGGTTTTGGAACCGTGTTGGATTAGGTTCATTAGTAACTGACGAAACGTTTGGCGTTGCCATTACACCTTATTTAAAAGGAGAAGCTATCAATGATCGCTGGATGCATGGGCTTAATATCACAGCATATTTATTTTGGGCAATTTCGTGTGTAGCTGGGGCTTTATTTGGCGAATATATCTCAAATCCGCAAACGTTAGGGTTAGACTTTGCTATCACAGCTATGTTTATCTTTTTGGCCATTGCGCAATTTGAATCAATTACTAAATCGCGATTAAGAATTTACATAGTACTCATTATTGCCGTCATAGTAATGATGTTATCGCTAAGTATGTTTATGCCTTCATATCTAGCAATATTAATTGCAGCCACAATTTCAGCAGCGTTAGGAGTGATGATGGAACGATGATAACTCATATGAACATGTTAATACTTATTTTATTGTGTGGTATCGTAACGCTATTAATTCGAATTATACCTTTTATCATGATTTCAAAAGTGCAATTGCCTGATGTCGTGGTTAGATGGCTATCATTTATTCCAATCACACTATTTACGGCACTTGTCATTGACAGCATTATTCAGCAGACGCCTCATGGTGAGGGGTATACATTAAACATCCCTTACATTATCGCGCTCATTCCGACGGTTATTTTATCTATAATCACGCGTAGTTTAACTATTACAATTATTAGTGGGATTGTTATCATGGCAGCATTACGATTTTTCTTTTAAAAATAACTGAAAATCATTGAACAGATATTTAAACTTAGGTAAACTGTTAGTAATCAGAAAATTCTGATATGCAAATCGTCTATGTTAAGATTGGGAATCGTGTATACGTAAGCGATTTGGCTAACGCATGACTATGATAACAACATTTTAAATGATAAAAGTAATTCATCACTGAATCTCAACTAACACATAACAATTTCATATTTCTTATTGTGAGAAGTTGAGGGACTTGGCCCTGTGATACTTCAGCAACCGACTTTATAGCACGGTGCTAAAACCAACGAGTTACTCGAATGATAAGTATAAAGACTTCTTACTTTTCAATAGGGTGAGAAGTTTTTTTGTTTAAGGAGGAAAGAACAATGACAAATTACACAGTAGATACTTTAAATCTAGGGAAATTTATTACAGAATCTGGGGAAGTCATAGATAACTTGCGTTTGAGATATGAGCATGTCGGTTATCATGGACAACCATTAGTTGTAGTTTGTCATGCATTAACTGGCAATCATTTAACATATGGAACAGATGATTATCCGGGGTGGTGGCGAGAAATTATTGATGGGGGATATATTCCCATTCACGATTATCAATTTTTAACATTTGATGTTATTGGTAGTCCTTTCGGTTCAAGCTCACCTTTAAACGACCCTCATTTTCCTAAAAAATTAACATTAAGAGATATTGTCAGAGCGAATGAACGAGGTATACAAGCCCTTGGTTATGACAAAATTAATATTTTAATAGGGGGAAGTCTTGGAGGTATGCAAGCAATGGAACTACTTTACAATCAACAGTTTGAAGTAGATAAAGCCATTATTCTTGCTGCAACAAGCCGAACATCATCTTATAGTAGAGCTTTCAATGAAATTGCAAGGCAAGCCATTCATCTTGGTGGTAAGGAAGGTCTAAGTATTGCACGCCAATTAGGTTTTTTGACATATCGATCATCAAAAAGTTATGATGAACGTTTCACGCCGGATGAAGTAGTCACATACCAACAACATCAAGGTAATAAATTTAAAGAACATTTTGATTTGAATTGTTATCTGACACTGCTAGATGTATTGGATAGTCACAACATTGACCGCGGTCGCACAGACGTAACGCATGTTTTTAAAAATTTAGAAACAAAAGTGTTAACGATGGGATTCATAGATGATTTGCTATATCCGGACGATCAAGTTCGTGCTTTAGGTGAACGTTTTAAATATCATCGTCATTTCTTTGTACCTGATAACGTTGGTCATGACGGATTTTTATTAAACTTTAGTACCTGGGCACCTAACTTATATCATTTTTTGAATTTAAAGCATTTTAAGCGCAAGTAATAATATATATTTTCAAAGAATGAAGCCACTAAATCATAGTTATCATATTCAAAAACATCTAGAGTACATGAGAGTGGAAATGAATTGTAAATCTAAATAAAGTTTGATTGCTATGTAGTGGGATTAAATAATCATGTTGAAAATGAAAGCACACAAAAGCGATTTAAATGAGTATGTTAATTACTTATAAAACATGAAAGTTATTATTCAATTAAATGAAATAGAAGCATACAATCTATAAATTGTTAATTTCCATTAAAGAGGTTAAAATAATAGCTATAGTTAAAAATATGGGAGTGGCTTATGTGTTTTCAAAAATACAACCTAAAGCAACAATGATTGCAACGATTACGTTGGTATTTGTCGCTTTAGCTTTATATCTAGTGCCTGGTTTAGGACTAATATTTGCATTATTTGCAACCATACCAGGTATCGTTTTATGGAATAAATCAATACAATCTTTCGGGATTAGTGCACTTATTACAGTAATTATAACAACTGTTTTAGGTAATACTTTCGTTTTAAGTGCTATCATATTAGTCTTAATTGCAAGTTTAATTATTGGTCAATTGCTTAAAGAAAAAACGTCTAAAGAAAGAATATTGTACGTAACAACAGTAGCGATGAGCTTAATTTCATTAATCGCTTTTATGTTACTACAAACATTCGGAAGAATTCCACCATCAGCGAGCATAGTAAAACCTTTCAAGCAAACATTACATGAAGCGATTACGATGAGCGGTGCCGATGCGAATATGACCCAAATATTAGAAGAAGGGTTTAGACAAGCGACCGTTCAATTACCAGGTTTCATCATTATCATTACATTTTTAATCGTCTTAATTAACTTAATCGTTACATTTCCGATTTTACGAAAATTTAAAATCGCTACACCTGTATTTAAGCCACTTTTCGCGTGGCAAATGAGCGGTATTTTATTATGGATATACATTATTGTTATCATATGTTTATTATTTACAGGTCAACCGAGTGTGTTCCAGAGCATTCTTTTAAACTTCCAACTTGTGTTATCATTAGTGATGTATATTCAAGGTTTAAGTGTTATTCATTTCTTTGGTAAAGCGAAAGGTTTGCCGAATGCAGTAACGATTTTACTATTGATTATCGGTACAATACTGACACCTACGACACATATTGTAGGACTACTTGGTGTTATCGATTTAAGTTTGAATTTGAAGCGAATCATGAAAAATAATTCTAGAAAGTGAATAGAGGTGGAATAATGAATCGGCAGTCCACTAAGAAAGCTTTACTAATACCATTTGTCATCATGATCATCACAGCAATTGTTTTAATGGGTGTATGGTTTATCTTTAATAGTCTTATAGCATTAATTGCATCTATCGTTCTTGTCGTGATGATTATTGTTAGCATCGTTTTATTCAGACAAGCTTTAATGAAAATGGATAGTTATGTAGATGGTTTGAGTGCTCAAATTTCGACAACAAATAATAAAGCAATCAAACATTTACCAATTGGTATCATTGTTTTAGATGAAAATGATCACATCGAATGGGTTAACCAATTTATGACAGATCATATGGAAGCAAACGTCATTTCTGAATCTGTAAATGAAGTATTTCCAAACATTTTAAAGCAATTAGATAGAGTGAAATCCGTTGAAATAGAATATAATCAGTATCATTTCCAAGTACGTTATTCTGAGAATGATCACTGCCTCTATTTCTTTGATATAACTGAACAAGTACAAACAAATGAACTATATGAAAATTCTAAACCAATCATTGCGACATTATTTTTAGATAACTACGATGAGATTACTCAAAATATGAATGATACGCAGCGTTCGGAAATCAATTCAATGGTAACGCGTGTCATTAGTCGATGGGCGACTGAGTATAATATATTCTTTAAAAGGTATAGTTCCGATCAATTCGTAGCCTATTTAAATCAAAAAATATTAGCTGACTTAGAAGAATCTAAATTTGATATCTTGAGTCAATTACGTGAAAAAAGTGTTGGTTATCGTGCCCAATTAACATTGAGTATTGGTGTTGGTGAAGGTACTGAAAATTTAATCGACTTAGGTGAATTATCACAATCAGGCCTAGACTTAGCATTAGGACGCGGTGGCGACCAAGTTGCAATTAAAAGTATTAATGGTAATGTGCGTTTCTATGGCGGTAAGACTGACCCGATGGAGAAACGTACTCGTGTAAGAGCACGTGTGATCTCACATGCGTTAAAAGATATTCTTGCAGAGGGTGACAAAGTCATTATCATGGGACATAAACGTCCTGACTTAGATGCAATTGGTGCAGCAATCGGTGTGTCTAGATTTGCAATGATGAATAATTTAGAAGCATACATCGTATTAAATGAAACTGACATTGATCCAACATTACGACGCGTGATGAACGAAATTGATAAAAAGCCAGAGTTAAGAGAGCGATTTATTACATCAGATGATGCTTGGGATATGATGACATCTAAGACAACCGTAGTGATTGTTGATACGCATAAACCGGAACTGGTTTTAGATGAAAATGTCTTAAATAAAGCAAATCGTAAAGTTGTTATCGATCATCATAGACGTGGTGAAAGCTTCATCTCTAACCCATTGTTGGTATATATGGAACCATATGCAAGTTCGACAGCTGAATTGGTAACAGAGTTACTGGAATATCAACCAACAGAACAACGTTTAACACGTCTTGAATCAACAGTGATGTATGCAGGTATTATTGTAGATACAAGAAACTTTACATTACGAACAGGATCAAGAACATTCGATGCAGCGAGTTATCTACGTGCACATGGTGCAGATACGATTTTAACGCAACATTTCTTAAAAGATGATGTGGATACTTACATTAATCGATCTGAATTAATTCGAACTGTAAAAGTCGAAGATAATGGCATAGCCATTGCGCATGGTTCAGAAGATAAAATTTATCATCCAGTAACAGTTGCACAAGCAGCAGATGAACTGTTAAGTTTAGAAGGTATTGAAGCATCATATGTTGTTGCGAGACGTGAAGATAATCTGATTGGTATATCTGCGCGTTCACTCGGTTCAGTAAATGTCCAGTTAACAATGGAAGCACTTGGTGGCGGTGGACATTTAACCAATGCTGCAACACAACTTAAAGGTGTGACAGTCGAAGAGGCGATAGCACAATTACAACAAGCAATTACAGAACAATTAAGTAGGAGTGAAGATGCATGAAAGTAATTTTTACACAAGATGTTAAAGGTAAAGGTAAAAAAGGTGAAGTTAAAGAAGTACCAGTAGGTTATGCAAATAACTTCTTATTGAAAAAGAATTATGCTGTAGAAGCAACACCAGGTAACCTTAAACAATTAGAGTTACAGAAAAAACGTGCAAAACAAGAACGCCAACAAGAAATTGAAGATGCTAAAGCATTAAAAGAAACTTTATCAAACATTGAAGTTGAAGTATCAGCAAAAACTGGTGAAGGTGGTAAATTGTTTGGATCAGTAAGTACAAAACAAATTGCTGAAGCACTAAAAGCACAACATGATATTAAAATTGATAAACGTAAAATGGATTTACCAAATGGAATTCATTCCCTAGGATATACGAATGTACCTGTTAAATTAGATAAAGAAGTTGAAGGTACAATTCGCGTACACACAGTTGAACAATAAAGTTGGATTGAAATAAGAGGTGTAACCATTCATGGATAGAATGTATGAGCAAAATCAAATGCCACATAACAATGAAGCTGAACAGTCTGTCTTAGGTTCAATTATTATAGATCCAGAATTGATTAATACTACTCAGGAAGTGTTGCTTCCTGAGTCATTTTATAGGGGTGCCCATCAACATATTTTCCGTGCAATGATGCACTTAAATGAAGATAATAAAGAAATTGATGTTGTAACATTGATGGATCAATTATCGACGGAAGGTACGTTGAATGAAGCGGGTGGCCCGCAATATCTTGCAGAGTTATCTACAAATGTACCAACGACGCGAAATGTTCAGTATTATACTGATATCGTTTCTAAGCATGCATTAAAACGTAGATTGATTCAAACTGCAGATAGTATTGCCAATGATGGATATAATGATGAACTTGAACTAGATGCGATTTTAAGCGATGCAGAACGTCGAATTTTAGAGCTATCATCTTCTCGTGAAAGCGATGGCTTTAAAGACATTCGAGACGTCTTAGGACAAGTATATGAAACAGCTGAAGAGCTTGATCAAAATAGTGGTCAAACACCAGGTATTCCTACAGGATATCGAGATTTAGACCAAATGACAGCAGGGTTCAACCGAAATGATTTAATTATCCTTGCAGCGCGTCCATCTGTAGGTAAGACTGCGTTCGCACTTAATATTGCACAAAAAGTTGCAACGCATGAAGATATGTATACAGTTGGTATTTTCTCACTAGAGATGGGTGCTGATCAGTTAGCCACACGTATGATTTGTAGTTCTGGTAATGTTGACTCAAACCGCTTAAGAACGGGTACTATGACTGAGGAAGATTGGAGTCGTTTTACTATAGCGGTAGGTAAATTATCACGTACGAAGATTTTTATTGATGATACACCGGGTATTCGAATTAATGATCTACGTTCTAAATGTCGTCGATTAAAGCAAGAACATGGCTTAGACATGATTGTGATTGACTACTTACAGTTGATTCAAGGTAGTGGTTCACGTGCGTCCGATAACAGACAACAGGAAGTTTCTGAAATCTCTCGTACATTAAAAGCATTATCCCGTGAATTAGAATGTCCAGTTATCGCATTAAGTCAGTTATCTCGTGGTGTTGAACAACGACAAGATAAACGTCCAATGATGAGTGATATTCGTGAATCTGGTTCGATTGAGCAAGATGCCGATATCGTTGCATTCTTATACCGTGATGATTACTATAACCGTGGCGGCGATGAAGATGAAGACGATGATGGTGGTTTTGAGCCACAAACGAATGATGAAAACGGTGAAATTGAAATCATCATTGCTAAGCAACGTAATGGTCCAACAGGCACAGTTAAGTTACACTTTATGAAACAATATAATAAATTTACCGATATCGATTATGCACATGCAGATATGATGTAAAAAAAGTTTTTCCGTACAATAATCATTCCAATGATAAAATTGTACGGTTTTTATTTCGTTCTGAACGGGTTGATATATGTTAAGTTTGTGTATTTTAAGTGATGAATTAGTGCTGGAAACACCTCTGTTAAAGTATTTTTAGGACGTTGAAGACTATTTATTAAAATGATTTTTCTTTTAAAAAGGCCGAAAAGCAATGTTCGATTTTTATTTGCATTATGGTCTCGATATTGGTAGAATATCAAATGGTTAAATGAGAAAAACTTGGAGGTGCTCACATGTCATCAATCGTAGTAGTTGGGACACAATGGGGAGACGAAGGAAAAGGAAAAATAACGGATTTCTTGGCAGAACAGTCAGATGTTATCGCGCGTTTTTCAGGTGGTAATAATGCAGGCCATACCATTCAATTTGGCGGAGAAACATATAAATTACATTTAGTACCATCTGGTATCTTTTACAAAGACAAATTAGCGGTAATCGGTAACGGAGTCGTTGTTGATCCAGTTGCACTATTGAAAGAATTAGACGGATTAAATGAACGTGGCATTCCTACAAGTAATTTACGTATATCTAATCGTGCGCAAGTGATTTTACCATATCACTTAGCACAAGATGAATATGAAGAACGTTTACGTGGTGACAATAAGATTGGTACAACTAAAAAAGGTATCGGTCCAGCATATGTAGACAAAGTTCAACGTATCGGTATTCGTATGGCAGATTTACTTGAAAAAGAAACATTCGAAAGATTATTAAAATCAAACATTGAATATAAACAAGCATATTTCAAAGGTATGTTTAACGAAACATGTCCATCATTTGATGATATCTTTGAAGAATATTATGCAGCAGGTCAACGTCTAAAAGAATTTGTAACAGACACATCAAAAATCTTAGACGATGCATTTGTAGCAGATGAAAAGGTACTTTTCGAAGGTGCGCAAGGTGTAATGTTAGATATCGACCATGGTACATATCCATTCGTTACATCAAGTAATCCAATTGCAGGTAACGTTACTGTTGGTACAGGTGTAGGTCCTACATTCGTTTCAAAGGTAATTGGTGTATGTAAAGCTTATACATCACGTGTTGGTGATGGTCCATTCCCTACTGAATTATTCGATGAAGATGGACATCATATTAGAGAAGTTGGTCGTGAATACGGTACAACAACAGGACGTCCTCGTCGTGTAGGTTGGTTTGATTCAGTTGTATTACGTCACTCTCGTCGTGTAAGTGGTATTACAGATTTATCTATTAACTCAATTGATGTTTTAACAGGCCTAGACACAGTGAAAATTTGTACAGCTTATGAATTAGACGGTAAAGAAATTACTGAGTACCCAGCAAACTTAGATCAATTAAAACGTTGTAAACCAATCTTTGAAGAGTTACCAGGTTGGACAGAAGACGTAACAAATGTGCGTACTTTAGAAGAATTACCTGAAAATGCACGTAAATATTTAGAGCGTATTTCAGAATTATGTAATGTACAAATTTCTATCTTCTCAGTTGGTCCAGATAGAGAACAAACAAACCTATTAAAAGAATTGTGGTAGAACTTTATATAAGTCATGCACAATGATTATAAATACATGAGCCTTCTATCTTTATTGGTAGGAGGCTTTTGCTATGTTTGCTTCTGTATCGATTCGATTAATTAGATAAAAAATACTAATGTAAAGGTGATATTTGTTAGTCATAATTTAGAAGATTAGATGATATTTAACGAAAATTAAGATGAAATACTTGAATGTAAGAAGTCTGATGTCGAAAATAGCTATTAAAATAGAGTAGACGTAAGTGTAAATGAAAGTATCTAAAATGGAAAAATTTCAAAAATAGCGTAATTATTATAATAAATAGACTGCCAATAAAATGCAATTTTTCACTTATAACATTCTTCAAAAAATAATAGCAAAATTATGTAAAAAATATCTTGTCATGGCAAGATTGGCTGTGCTATAATCTATCTTGTGCTTAAGAACGGCTCCTTGGTCAAGCGGTTAAGACACCGCCCTTTCACGGCGGTAACACGGGTTCGAGTCCCGTAGGAGTCACCATTTTTTAGGTCTCGTAGTGTAGCGGTTAACACGCCTGCCTGTCACGCAGGAGATCGCGGGTTCGATTCCCGTCGAGACCGTACAAATGCCTATCCAAGAGGATAGGCATTTTTTTGCGTTTAATATTATATTAATAAAAGACATATGGACGAATGATAATCATATTGATTTATCTGTTCGTCCATTTTCTTTATAATGTATGAACCTCAAGTAACTTAGTGGTTGGATATGAAAGATAAACGTAGACAAAAAACTTTATTAGACATACAAACATATGCTACTGTCAACATATTTCTTCGTTGTGATATGCCACCAATTCTCCATAACATCAATTGTTAAAGTAACGAATAATGATATTTATTTTCTGAGCAATGACGTGCAACTAGAAGTTGCCATTACCCTAATTTTATTATTGGAATAGGGCCCTCATGATTGTGTTAAATATCATTATCACAATCCGCCGTGAGAAACTAATAAAAAATATTAATATATAAGTTTATATTGGAAAATAGAATTAATAGCTTATAAATGGTAAATTATATAATAGGTTACTATACGTTATAAGACGGAAAATGCGCACAATAACAAAAATAGTAAGCGACATCCTGTGATTTTTTACACAAACATAAACGATAAAGAACAAAAAATGATAAAATAATATTAATGATTTAAGAAAAGAGGTTTATGCAAATGGCTAGAAAAGTTGTTGTAGTTGATGATGAAAAACCGATTGCTGATATTTTAGAATTTAACTTAAAAAAAGAAGGATACGATGTGTACTGTGCATACGATGGTAATGATGCAGTCGACTTAATTTATGAAGAAGAACCAGACATCGTATTATTAGATATTATGTTACCTGGTCGTGATGGTATGGAAGTATGTCGTGAAGTGCGCAAAAAATACGAAATGCCAATTATAATGCTTACTGCTAAAGATTCAGAAATTGATAAAGTGCTTGGTTTAGAACTAGGTGCAGATGACTATGTAACGAAACCGTTTAGTACGCGTGAATTAATCGCACGTGTGAAAGCGAACTTACGTCGTCATTACTCACAACCAGCACAAGACACTGGAAATGTAACGAATGAAATCACAATTAAAGATATTGTGATTTATCCAGACGCATATTCTATTAAAAAACGTGGCGAAGATATTGAATTAACACATCGTGAATTTGAATTGTTCCATTATTTATCAAAACATATGGGACAAGTAATGACACGTGAACATTTATTACAAACAGTATGGGGCTATGATTACTTTGGCGATGTACGTACGGTCGATGTAACGATTCGTCGTTTACGTGAAAAGATTGAAGATGATCCGTCACATCCTGAATACATTGTTACGCGTAGAGGCGTTGGATATTTCCTCCAACAACATGAGTAGAGGTCGAAACGAATGAAGTGGCTAAAACAACTACAATCCCTTCATACTAAACTTGTAATTGTTTATGTATTACTGATTATCATTGGTATGCAAATTATCGGGCTGTATTTTACAAATAACCTTGAAAAAGAGCTGCTTGATAATTTTAAGAAGAATATTACGCAGTACGCTAAACAATTAGAAATTAGTATTGAAAAAGTATATGACGAAAAGGGCTCCGTAAATGCACAAAAAGATATTCAAAATTTATTAAGTGAGTATGCCAACCGTCAAGAAATTGGAGAAATTCGTTTTATAGATAAAGACCAAATTATTATTGCGACGACGAAGCAGTCTAACCGTAGTCTAATCAATCAAAAAGCGAATGATAGTTCTGTCCAAAAAGCACTATCACTAGGACAATCAAACGATCATTTAATTTTAAAAGATTATGGCGGTGGTAAGGACCGTGTCTGGGTATATAATATCCCCGTTAAAGTCGATAAAAAGGTAATTGGTAATATTTATATCGAATCAAAAATTAATGACGTTTATAACCAATTAAATAATATAAATCAAATATTCATTGTTGGTACAGCTATTTCATTATTAATCACAGTCATCCTAGGATTCTTTATAGCGCGAACGATTACCAAACCAATCACCGATATGCGTAACCAGACGGTCGAAATGTCCAGAGGTAACTATACGCAACGTGTGAAGATTTATGGTAATGATGAAATTGGCGAATTAGCTTTAGCATTTAATAACTTGTCTAAACGTGTACAAGAAGCGCAGGCTAATACTGAAAGTGAGAAACGTAGACTGGACTCAGTTATCACCCATATGAGTGATGGTATTATTGCAACAGACCGTCGTGGACGTATTCGTATCGTCAATGATATGGCACTTAAGATGCTTGGTATGGCGAAAGAAGACATCATCGGTTATTACATGTTAAGTGTATTAAGTCTTGAAGATGAATTTAAACTGGAAGAAATTCAAGAGAATAATGATAGTTTCTTATTAGATTTAAATGAAGAAGAAGGTCTAATCGCACGTGTTAACTTTAGTACGATTGTGCAGGAAACAGGATTTGTAACTGGTTATATTGCTGTGTTACATGACGTTACTGAACAACAACAAGTTGAACGTGAGCGTCGTGAATTTGTTGCCAATGTATCACATGAGTTACGTACACCTTTAACTTCCATGAATAGTTACATTGAAGCACTTGAAGAAGGTGCATGGAAAGATGAGGAACTTGCGCCACAATTTTTATCTGTTACCCGTGAAGAAACAGAACGAATGATTCGACTGGTCAATGACTTGCTACAGTTATCTAAAATGGATAATGAGTCTGATCAAATCAATAAAGAAATTATCGACTTTAACATGTTCATTAATAAAATTATTAATCGACATGAAATGTCTGCGAAAGATACAACATTTATCCGAGATATTCCGAAAAAGACGATTTTCACAGAATTTGATCCTGATAAAATGACGCAAGTATTTGATAATGTCATTACAAATGCGATGAAATATTCTAGAGGCGATAAACGTGTCGAGTTCCACGTGAAACAAAATCCACTTTATAATCGAATGACGATTCGTATTAAAGATAATGGCATCGGTATTCCTATTAATAAAGTCGATAAGATATTCGACCGATTCTATCGTGTAGATAAGGCACGTACGCGTAAAATGGGTGGTACTGGATTAGGACTAGCCATTTCGAAAGAGATTGTGGAAGCTCACAATGGTCGTATTTGGGCAAACAGTGTAGAAGGTCAAGGCACATCTATCTTTATCACACTTCCATGTGAAGTCATTGAAGACGGTGATTGGGATGAATAATAAGGAACATATTAAATCTGTCATTTTAGCACTACTCGTCTTGATGAGTGTCGTATTGACATATATGGTATGGAACTTTTCTCCTGATATTGCAAATGTCGACAATACAGATAGTAAGAAGAGTGAAACGAAACCTTTAACGACACCTATGACAGCCAAAATGGATACAACTATTACGCCATTTCAGATTATTCATTCGAAAAATGATCATCCAGAAGGTACGATCGCGACGGTTTCTAATGTGAATAAGCTGACGAAACCTTTAAAAAATAAAGAAGTGAAGTCCGTGGAGCATGTTCGTCGTAATCATAACTTGATGATTCCTGATTTGAGCAGTGATTTTACATTATTCGATTTTACGTATGATTTACCGTTATCAACATATCTTGGCCAAGTACTGAACATGAATGCGAAAGTACCAAATCATTTCAATTTCAATCGTTTGGTCATAGATCATGATGCTGATGATAATATCGTGCTTTATGCTATAAGCAAAGATCGCCACGATTACGTAAAATTAACAACTACAATGAAAAATGATCATTTTTTAGATGCATTAGCAGCAGTGAAAAAAGATATGCAACCATACACAGATATCATCACAAACAAAGATACAATTGATCGTACGACGCATGTTTTTGCACCAAGTAAACCTGAAAAGTTAAAAACATATCGCATGGTATTTAACACGATTAGTGTTGAGAAAATGAATGCTATACTATTTGACGATTCAACCATCGTTCGTAGTTCAAAGAGTGGTGTTACAACCTACAACAATAATACAGGTGTCGCAAACTATAACGATAAAAATGAAAAATACCATTATAAAAACTTGTCCGAAGATGAAGCAAGTTCCAGCAAAATGGAAGAAACAATTCCAGGAACCTTTGATTTTATTAATGGTCATGGTGGTTTCTTAAACGAAGACTTCAGATTGTTTAGTACGAATAATCAGTCAGGCGAGTTAACATATCAACGTTTCCTTAACGGTTATCCAACGTTTAATAAAGAAGGCTCTAATCAAATTCAAGTCACTTGGGGTGAAAAAGGCGTCTTTGATTATCGTCGTTCGTTATTGCGCACCGACGTTGTTTTAAATAGTGAGGATAATAAAACATTGCCGAAATTAGAGTCTGTACGTTCAAGCTTAGCGAATAATAGTGATATTAATTTTGAAAAAGTAACAAACATCGCTATCGGTTACGAAATGCAGGATAACTCAGATCATAATCACATTGAAGTGCAGATTAACAGTGAACTCGTACCGCGTTGGTATGTAGAATATGATGGCGAATGGTATGTTTATAACGATGGGAGGCTTGAATAAATGAACTGGAAACTTACAAAGACACTTTTCATTTTCGTGTTTATTCTTGTCAACATCGTGTTAGTATCGATTTATGTTAATAAAGTCAATCGCTCACACATTAATGAGGTTGAGAGTAACAATGAAGTTAATTTTCAGCAAGAAGAAATTAAAGTACCGGCTAGTATATTGAATAAATCAGTTAAAGGTATAAAATTAGAGCAAATTACGGGGCGTTCAAAAGACTTTAGTTCTAAAGCTAAGGGCGATTCGGATTTGACCACATCAGATGGTGGAAAATTATTGAATGCGAACATTAGTCAATCGGTAAAGGTCAGTGACAATAACTTAAAAGATTTGAAAGATTATGTTAACAAACGTGTGTTCAAAGGTTCAGAATATCAATTAAGTGAAATTAGTTCTGGTTCTGTAAAATACGAACAAACGTATGATAATTTCCCGATTTTGAATAATAGTAAAGCGATGTTGAACTTTAATATAGAAGATAACAAAGCGGCTAGTTATAAACAATCAATGATGGATGACATTAAGCCCACAGATGGTGCTGATAAAAAGCATCAAGTGATTGGTGTGAGAAAAGCAATCGAGGCATTATATTATAATCGTTACTTGAAAAAAGGTGATGAAGTCATTAATGCTAGACTCGGTTACTACTCAGTCGTGAATGAAACAAATGTTCAATTGTTACAACCAAACTGGGAAATTAAAGTGAAGCATGACGGTAAGGATAAAACGAATACTTACTATGTCGAAGCGACAAATAATAACCCTAAAATTATTAATCATTAATATGAATCGTAAAAAGCTAGCATTGCAAGCTCATCATATGTGAGAAGCGGTGCTAGCTTTTTGCTGGTACGGTTTATTATGGCTGATGTTTTTGCGTCCTAACTTGCGCATTTATTCATATATTAAGTAGAACCGCATTGTAAAATTAGTGTAACTGTTATTTTAAAAACTTTAGTATTTGTCTAATCATTGTTATAATAATTAGGACATTCATTGCACGTGATTATCAAAATTTAATTATAAGAGACCGGTCGATGAACTAAAGTTACATAATAGGAAAGGTATACAAAACAGCTAATATACTGATAGTTTCTGTAGGGAAAATCGTATATTTGCACTGATGTATATTGCAGTCATTTAGAGAGATTGACTGCTTAAATAGAAAGGATGAGCCGCTTGATACGCATGAGTGTATTAGCAAGTGGTAGTACAGGTAACGCCACTTTTGTAGAAAATGAAAAAGGTAGTCTATTAGTTGATGTTGGTTTGACTGGCAAGAAAATGGAAGAATTGTTTAGTCAAATTGACCGTAATATTCAAGATTTAAATGGTATTTTAGTAACCCATGAACATATTGATCATATTAAAGGATTAGGTGTTTTGGCGCGTAAATATCAATTACCAATTTATGCGAATGAAAAGACTTGGCAGGCAATTGAAAAGAAAGATAGTCGCATCCCTATGGATCAGAAATTCATTTTTAACCCTTATGAAACGAAATCTATTGCAGGTTTCGATGTTGAATCGTTTAACGTGTCACATGATGCAATAGATCCGCAATTTTATATTTTCCATAATAACTATAAGAAGTTTACGATTTTAACGGATACAGGTTACGTGTCTGATCGTATGAAAGGTATGATACGTGGCAGCGATGCGTTTATTTTTGAGAGTAATCATGACGTCGATATGTTGAGAATGTGTCGTTATCCATGGAAGACGAAACAACGTATTTTAGGCGATATGGGTCATGTATCTAATGAGGATGCGGGTCATGCGATGACAGACGTGATTACAGGTAACACGAAACGTATTTACCTATCGCATTTATCACAAGATAATAACATGAAAGATTTGGCGCGTATGAGTGTTGGCCAAGTATTGAACGAACACGATATTGATACGGAAAAAGAAGTATTGCTATGTGATACGGATAAAGCTATTCCAACGCCAATATATACAATATAAATGAGAGTCATCCGATAAAGTTCCGCACTGCTGTGAAACGACTTTATCGGGTGCTTTTTTATGTTGTTGGTGGGAAATGGCTGTTGTTGAAATTAAGGGTCTAGTTGAAATGTAAAAAATAATTCGATATTAAATGTAATTTATAAATAATTTACATAAAATCAATCATTTTAATATAAGGATTATGATAATATATTGGTGTATGACAGTTAATGGAGGGAACGAAATGAAAGCTTTATTACTTAAAACAAGTGTATGGCTCGTTTTGCTTTTTAGTGCAATGGGATTATGGCATGTCTCGAACGCGGCAGAGCAGCATACACCAATGAAAGCACATGCAGTAACAACGATAGACAAAGCAACAACAGATAAGCAACAAGTACCGCCAACAAAGGAAGCGGCTCATCATTATGGTGAAGAAGCGGCAACCAACGTATCAGCATCAGCGCAGGGAACAGTTGATGATATAAACAACAAAGTAACTTCCAACGCACCATCTAACAAACCATCTACAGCAGTTTCAGCAACAGTAAACGAAACGCGCGATGTAGATACACAACAAGCCTCAACACAAAAACCAACTCGCACAGCAACATTCAAATTATCAAATGCTGAAACAGCATCACTTTCACCACGAATGTTTGCTGCCAATGCACCACAAACAACAACACATAAAATATTACATACAAATGATATCCATGGCCGACTAGCCGAAGAAAAAGGGCGTGTCATCGGTATGGCTAAATTAAAAACAGTAAAAGAACAAGAAAAGCCTGATTTAATGTTAGACGCAGGAGACGCATTCCAAGGTTTACCACTTTCAAACCAGTCTAAAGGTGAAGAAATGGCTAAAGCAATGAATGCAGTAGGTTATGATGCTATGGCAGTCGGTAACCACGAATTTGACTTTGGATACGATCAGTTGAAAAAGTTAGAGGGTATGTTAGACTTCCCGATGCTAAGTACTAACGTTTATAAAGACGGGAAACGCGCATTTAAACCATCAACGATTGTAACGAAAAATGGTATTCGTTATGGAATTATTGGCGTAACGACACCAGAAACAAAGACGAAAACAAGACCTGAAGGCATTAAAGGTGTTGAATTTAGAGATCCATTACAAAGTGTGACAGCAGAAATGATGCGTATTTATAAAGACGTAGATACATTTGTTGTTATATCTCATTTAGGTATTGATCCTTCAACACAAGAAACATGGCGTGGTGATTACTTAGTGAAACAATTAAGTCAAAATCCACAATTGAAGAAACGTATTACAGTCATTGATGGACATTCACATACTGTACTTCAAAATGGTCAAATTTATAACAATGATGCATTAGCACAAACAGGTACAGCACTTGCGAATATCGGTAAGATTACATTTAATTACCGCAATGGAGAGGTATCAAATATTAAACCATCATTGATTAATGTTAAAGACGTTGAAAATGTAACACCGAACAAGGCATTAGCTGAACAAATTAATCAAGCTGATCAAACATTTAGAGCACAAACAGCAGAGGTTATTATTCCAAATAATACGATTGATTTCAAAGGAGAAAGAGATGATGTTAGAACGCGTGAAACAAATTTAGGAAACGCGATTGCAGATGCTATGGAAGCATATGGCGTTAAGAATTTCTCTAAAAAGACTGACTTTGCCGTGACAAATGGTGGAGGTATTCGCGCTTCTATCGCAAAAGGTAAGGTGACACGCTATGATTTAATTTCAGTATTACCATTTGGAAATACGATTGCGCAAATTGATGTAAAAGGTTCAGACGTCTGGACAGCTTTTGAACATAGTTTAGGCGCACCAACAACACAAAAAGATGGTAAGACAGTATTAACAGCGAATGGTGGTTTACTACATATCTCTGATTCAATCCGTGTTTACTATGATATGAATAAACCATCTGGCAAACGAATTAACGCTATTCAAATTTTAAATAAAGAGACAGGTAAGTTTGAAAATATTGATTTAAAACGTGTATATCACGTAACGATGAATGACTTCACAGCATCAGGTGGCGACGGATATAGTATGTTCGGTGGCCCTAGAGAAGAAGGTATTTCATTAGATCAAGTACTAGCAAGTTATTTAAAAACAGCTAACTTAGCTAAGTATGATACGACAGAACCACAACGTATGTTATTAGGTAAACCAGCAGTAAGTGAACAACCAGCTAAAGGACAACAAGGTAGCAAAGGTAGTGAGTCTGGTAAAGATACACAACCAATTGGTAAAGACAAAGTGATGAATCCAGCGAAACAACCAGCGCCAAGTAAAGTTGTGTTGTTACCAACGCATAGAGGAACTGTTAGTAGTGGTAGAGAAGGTTCTGGTCGCACATTAGAAGGAACTGCTGTATCAAGTAAGAGTGGGAAACAATTGACTAGCATGTCAGCACCTAAAGGTAGCGCACATGAGAAACAGTTACCAAAAACTGGAACTGATCAAAGTTCAAGCCCAGCAGCGATGTTTGTATTAATAACAGGTATAGGTTTAATCGCGACTGTACGACGTAGAAAAGCTAGCTAAAATATATTGAAAACAATACTACTGTATTTCTTAAACAAGAGGTACGGTAGTGTTTTTTTATGAAAAAAAGCGATAACCGTTGATAAATATGGGATATAAAAAAGGGGATAAGTAATAAGACATCAAGGTGTTTATCCACAGAAATGGGGATAGTTATCCAGAATTGTGTACAATTTAAAAAGAAATACCCACAATGCCCACAGAGTTATCCACAAATACACAAGTTATACACTAAAAATTGGACATAAATGTCAGGAAAATATCAAAAACTGCAAAAAATATTGGTATAATAAGAGGGAACAGTGTGAACAAGTTAATAACTTGTGGATAACTGGAAAGTTGATAACAATTTGGAGGACCAAACGACATGAAAATCACCATTTTAGCTGTAGGGAAACTAAAAGAGAAATATTGGAAGCAAGCCATAGCAGAATATGAAAAACGTTTAGGCCCATACACCAAGATAGACATCATAGAAGTTCCAGACGAAAAAGCACCAGAAAATATGAGCGACAAAGAAATCGAGCAAGTAAAAGAAAAAGAAGGCCAACGAATACTAGCCAAAATCAAACCGCAATCAACAGTCATTACATTAGAAATACAAGGAAAGATGCTATCTTCCGAAGGATTGGCCCAAGAATTAAACCAACGCATGACCCAAGGGCAAAGCGACTTTGTATTCGTCATTGGCGGATCAAACGGCCTGCACAAGGACGTCTTACAACGCAGTAACTACGCACTATCATTCAGCAAAATGACATTTCCACATCAAATGATGCGGGTTGTGTTAATTGAGCAAGTGTATAGAGCGTTTAAGATTATGCGAGGAGAAGCTTATCACAAATAAAGCTAAAAATTAGATTTTGAACAATTTATTTTAAAATAAAATCCAAAAATAAAGGTGGATTATAATTATAAATTTGTAATTTAATTGGGAGGATTTTAATAGTGATTAATATAAATTTCAATGATTGGGAAAATGTATGTAAATCATTCTTTAATTTAAATGGGTCAAAACTAGAAAGTTACATTCAGTGGTACCCATTTTCGAAGTTAACAGAAAATAGTAAGAATATAATATCAAGTGAAAAATTTTTTGAAAATTTTATTAAAAATGGAGCTATTTTTAAGGAATATAACACTTTTAATTTTCCATCTCACTACTCTCAAAAGACAAGTGCTTCTTTTAGAAATATGTCTCTTGTTTCTCCGTTTGTATATCTTTACATAGAAGCAATAGGTTATCATATCAATCAAGAATACACTCGTAAGTCGAAAAATGTTCGGTGTTATTATTCAGGTGATTTAAATGAAAATCAATTTTCTTATAAGAATAGTTATGATAAATTTTTTGCAGATATAAACGCACTTTCAAGTGTATATGATAATTTTTATAAATTTGATATTAGCAATTTTTTTGATGCTATTGATATGAACTTATTATTTAAATTAATAAACGAACGAGAAGAAGTACTTGATACACGTAGTAGTTTGATTTATAAAAGATTATTACAACAAATCGGTGGGAACAAATTTCCTACTGTAGAAAATAGTGCAAGTTTATCTTATTTAGCAACTTATATATATTTGGATAAGGTTGATTATGAATTAGAGACAGTATTACAGAATGAACCTCAAATAGAAAGTTTCCAAATTATTCGTTATGTAGATGATTTGTATATATTTTTTAATACTATGGAAGATGAATTAAATTTAGTATCATCAAGGATTAAAAATGCAGTAATTGATGCATATAGAAAAGTTAAACTAAATTTAAATGAAAATAAAACAAAACTAGGAAAATCTAACGAAGTAAATGAGACATTGAATGCTGCATTGTATAATCATTACGTTAATAAAAAAGAAATTGACATTGCTTATTTCTATGATAAATATAATATAGGTTATTTTTTAGATGATTTATATAACTTAGCGTATTCTCACAACCATGAAAATTTTAAAAAAATATTAGATAAATATTTTACTAAAGAAGGTATTACATACTCTTCAGATGAAGTACTTAGATATTTAGCATATTATGAAGATGAGTTATTTCAAGATGAAGCAATTATTTGTAAAATAAAACGACTTATTTTAACTGATTACAATTTTATAAATTATAATATCAATATATTTTTAAGAATTATATTAAAGACGAATAATGGTGATTTAATCAAATTTTTATTAAATGAGTTATTTAATAAGGAAAAATTTAATTCTTTTGATGTATCAATAAGTATTAATTACTTATTGTTGAGAAATTTTCAACATAATGACTTAATGAGTAAAGTTAAAGATGTAGATTCAGAAATTATTGATTACATTGATAGATATTGTAAACAGGATTTTTTAAAAGAGAGTCAAGTCCAGACTCCTGTGTAAAATGCTATACAATGTTTTTACCATTTCTACTTATCAAAATTGATGTATTTTCTTGAAGAATAAATCCATTCATCATGTAGGTCCATAAGAACGGCTCCAATTAAGCGATTGGCTGATGTTTGATTGGGGAAGATGCGAATAATCTTTTCTCTTCTGCGTACTTCTTGATTCAGTCGTTCAATTAGATTGGTACTCTTTAGTCGATTGTGGGAATTTCCTTGTACGGTATATTGAAAGGCGTCTTCGAATCCATCATCCAATGATGCGCAAGCTTTTGAATATTTTGGTTGATCGATATAATCATGAATCAATCGATTTTTAGCCTCACGCGCTAAGTTAATATCTGTGAACTTAAAAATTCCTTTAACAGCTTCTCTGAAAGATTTTGAATTTTTTTTAGGAATGGTGGTAAAGATATTTCTTAGGAAGTGAACTTGGCATCTTTGCCAACTTACGTTGGTGAAGGATTTTCTAATGGCAGAGACTAATCCTTTGTGCGCATCAGAAATAACGAGTTCCGTACCTTGTAAACCGCGTTCTTTTAGGTATTCAAAAAATGTTGTCCAGGTCTCTTCGCTTTCGCCACTTTGAATCATGAAGCCGATAATTTCACGGTCGCCATCTTTGGTTATTCCAATCGCTATATGACAGCTTTTTGAGAGTACTCGATTTTCTTCTCGTACTTTTATATAGAGTACATCGGTCATTAAGTAAGGATAATTTTTTTCTGATAATAAACGATTCTGCCACTCGTTAACCATAGGTTCTAGCTGTTCTGTTAAGCTAGAAACGAAGGACTTAGAGACGGATTTACCACAAAGTTCTTCCACAATTTTTGATACTTTACGAGTTGAAACGCCTGATACATACATTTCCAACATTGAAGCCATGAGGGCTTTTTCGTTTCGTTGATAACGTTCAAACACTGTGGGTGAAAAATGGCCATCACGTGTTCTGGGTACT
>NZ_JAFEPJ010000003.1:204563-311121 GCF_016893255.1 Staphylococcus sp. GDB20D11A | reverse complement strand
ACAATTATACGGACTTTATCAAATATTATAAAGTACTAGGTAAAAGGTTATTATGATAACTCTTAACATTAATAATAAATCACAGAAACTTTATCTTTTGATTTAATTGTTTTATAATTCTTATTAAGAAGATTTAAAATACAAAATATTCACAATTAAATTTATTTGTTCAAACCAATTTTCGTTTTAGTTGTATAAATTAAAGATTGAGTCAGTATTAAAAATATAAGGTGGAGAAAAGATGATTCATTCAAAAAAGTTGAAATTGTGTCTATGTTTAATAATACTATTTGTTTTTATAGGGGGGTGCGGAATGAAACAAGAAGAAAGTAGTAAGGATAAACAAATTAAAGAAAACTTCAACAAAACGTTGAGTTTGTATCCAACCAAAAATATTGAAGACTTTTATGATAAAGAAGGGTTTCGAGATCAAGAGTTTGAAAAGGGGGATAAAGGGACTTGGATAATTCACTCTAAAATGACAATAGAAACAAATGGAAAGAATATGGAATCGAGAGGCTTGATTCTGTATGTAGACCGCAATACCAGAACGACAAAAGGTGAATTTATTGTGAGAGAATTATGGGAAGATAAAAAAGGGTACTCACGTAGTAAAGAAAAAGAATATCCAGTAAAAATGGAACATAATAAAATTATCCCAACCAAACCGATAGCTGATGATAAATTAAGAAAAGAAATTGAAAACTTTAAGTTTTTTGTACAATACGGTGACTTTAAAGATATTAATGATTATAAAGATGGTGACATTTCATATAATCCAAATGTACCTAGTTATTCGGCAGAATATCAATTGAGTAACAATGACTATAATGTTAAGCAACTTAGAAAGAGGTATGATATACCTACTAAGAAAGCTCCGAAATTAATAATAAAAGGCGATGGTGATTTAAAAGGATCATCTATAGGACATAAAAATTTAGAGTTTTCTTTTGTGACAAGTAAAGAAGAAAATGTTTACTTTACGGATAGTATTAATTTCAAACCGACAGAGCGTGATAAATAATGGTGAAAAAGGATTATGAAATTCAACATGGTAATATAACAAGTAATTCCGAAGAAACTAGTGCGATATCTAAAATCAGCTATGAAATTGAAAATGCGAACAATAATGGATTGACTGATAGAAGAATTAATGATCAATTTCAAGACTTAAAAAAACATGATAGTTTTCCTAAAAACTTGACATACTTAAAAAGTTTTACTGACCCAAACACTGGTACGACTACGACGGCTTTTAAAAATGAAGACACTGGCAAAGTGACTTTAGGTATGACAGGTACAAATGTACATCTTGAAGCTATGGGAAATGTTTTGGAACATCCATTTAATCACTCCGATCAAGACGAGAAAGATGCGGACGAAACATTGAAAGATTTCAGGGCCGATGTCAATATTGGTCTAGGTACTGTAACGGATAAAGATCCACATTTTAAAGATACTCAAGACTTTATTAAAGATATCAAAAAAGAATATGAAATTGACACAATAACTGGGCACTCACTTGGCGGTAGGGATGCAGTTATTTTAGGAGTTAGTAACGATATCAAAAATATTGTTGTATATAATCCGGCGCCATTATCAATTAGAGATTTTCGTATATTTGCTGTGGAAAATATGCCGGCAAGTGCAATCGGAGATATAGAAATTGAGAAAATGTTAAAAAATTATAATGGACATATAGTAAGGTTTGTTTCTGACAAAGATGAGTTAGATGGTTTTGTTAGTCAGTTTATGTATGATACAGCTGGTGAGAAAATAGTTTTGAACAATGGGGAAGGCCATGATATGGAAGCCTTTTTAAGGAAATATGCACAAGCTAAAATTTTAGCAGAATTGAGAAAAGTTAAAGGATACGAAGACGCAAATAATAAGGCATTTAAATCATTAAAAGAAAATACTAAATCAAAATTAGGGAGAGTTGAAGAACTTAGAGCGAATTGGCTTCAAGCAAATGGTGGTGCATTATCCTCATCTCAACAAAAATTGTTGGAATCAGTTTCTGCATTAATAATAACAGAGGGATTAAGTCAATTAGTTAAAGAGGAAAGTAGCCAACTGGAGAAGATGTACGATAATATGAAAGACAAATTTCAAGAGAATTGGAAGAATTCCCAAGAAGCTGGAAATAAAATAGGGACAAAACTTTCGCATGATGAAGTACTAACAGCATTAAGAAATGGTGATGCGTATGAAAGCAAGTTTGAGACTGATCCTGAAACTAAAATCAAACAAAAGTTAAAAGAATTGAATGATATAAATAGTGATTGTCACAACTACGTCTCTAAAATTAAAGATAGTGTAAATGCAATTGTAGGTAATGACCAATTATTAGCGAGTCAGATAGCAGGTGTAATATAATGTTTACTGAATATAAGAAAATAAGTGATTTGGAAACTGCATATGATGAAGAAAGAAGAAAATTGAACGATAAATTAGAGCAACTTCAGGAAATTAAGCATCAGATAAAGTTGGATTGTGAATATTCATACGATTGCTTTTTATATCTGAAAAACAAAATGGATTATAGTCAAGAATCAAACGTTAAAATGACGCATATTATAAACGAGTTTAATGATGAAATGACACAGCGAATTAAAAATGAAGAGATGAAAATAGAACGTTCTAAAGATGAACTTAAAAGTGAATATTTAAAAGAAATTGAAAAAATGGGAGGTAGAGAGTAAAGATGTGGTATGACTCAGTTGTTGAAAGGATACCAAGCGTTCCGAGTATTAATGCTGTTTTGCAAATGAGACAGATAACTGCAGTTATTGCGCCCGAGCATAACAGAATTCACCATGACCATAAAAATAAATTGAAAAATGATGAAGAGCTTTTAATAAATCAAATGAGTAGCCATTTCAAAAAATTTAAAGGTGAATTTGATAATGTAGCTCAAGGAGATTGGGTTAAAAAGGCGAAGAATGAACTGGATGATATTAGTAAGAAATTAAAAAATATTCAAAGAACGGAAGTTTAATATTCTAGCCGATTCCTGAAACTAAGACAGCGTGTGTTCATTCATGCCATTATCAATATAATCACCACAACAAAAAAGCTTCTAATGTGATACAGGAACCTCATATTCCGTATCATGTTAGAAGCTTTTAATGTCTAAAGAACATCTACATTTTATCATATTTTCTGACTTATTAAACTTTTATATAATTAACTATTTCTTAATTTTCCAAAATAGTGATAAATTTGTGAAATACATCACAAACCCCTTTATTTATTTGGAAATTCATGTAATATTAGTCTTGTAAGAAGTTAATAAATAGAGAGAGACGAGAGAGTTTATATAAATAATATATAAACATTGGAGTGATGATTATGAGAAAAGAGATTGAAGCGCTTATTTTCTCAGACGTAAGTAGCTATGATATTTACGTGAACACTGGTGTAAATCAAGGATTAATTGGTGACATCAAAGATGGTTACCTAACTATTGATTCTATGCCTTACATTGATGCTGAGCGTTTATATCACTTTGCTATGGAACGTAAATCGTTAGTCACTAACTAGTTCTTATTGCCAATGATTACTACCCCTAGTCGGCGGCAATTGAAGTGTGATTGATGTAACTTGCCCTCGTTGGTGAGCAATTGAGGGCAGACCCCTTTAATTAAGTAAACCCTAACTCCCCACAAATCTGGAACGATACTAAAAGCCACGTCCTATATTGGATGTGGCTTTAGTCATGTCTATATTGAATTTTAGTATGATTACCTACAAGATTATATATAAAACTGTATCATGTCCTCGATATATAAACGAAATGATATTAGAATCCTTCATTTTCAACTTGTTTGAAATTACGTTTAATGCCATTGTAAGAATACACAACATTATACAGTTTTACTTGGGCATCATGTGCACTTGAGAAGGGCATTCTTACATCATCTAATTTTTTGACTTCGTGTCGAAATGCTTTCTCGGCTTTTTGTCTTTCTGCAAGCGACATACTTAGCCATTCTTCTTTGCTAAATAAATCCTCGAATCTAAAATCAAATGCAGTTCTTTTTCTTTCTGCTCTCAGTGCTAACACACGCTCATGATATGTCACAATAACTCCCCCTTTTCTAACAGCCTTGCCATTGTTTACTAATACTTATAACTTTAGTACTAACTTTCGACTTTTACAATAAAGAAGTGACAATTTTTCAACATTTTTAAAAATAAAAAATATGAACAACGATCATTTGTATATTTCGAATAACTAAAAATTGTACTTTATCAGTGTAAATAAATCGATTTAGTATAACCAGCATATGAATTGTGATACGCTTTTTAAAAGTATAAATAGTAATATGTACTTATGATTTACCCTGAAAAAATAAAAAAGAATCAAAGGAGTCGATCATTATGACAGTATTAACAGATAAAGTAGCAGTAGTTACAGGTGCAGGTAGTGGTATTGGAGAAGCAATTGCAACATTACTACATGAAGAAGGTGTGAAAGTCATCTTAGCCGGTAGAAATAAAGATAAACTACAAAATGTGGCGAATCAATTAGCTCAAGATAGTGTGAAGGTAGTGCCAACAGATGTAACGAAAAAAGAAGAAGTCGATGAATTGATAAAAATTGCACAACAAACATTCGGTGGTTTGGATATTGTTATCAATAGTGCGGGGCAAATGTTGTCGTCTAAGATTACTGATTATCAAGTAGATGAATGGGATAGTATGATTGATGTGAATATCAAAGGCACTTTATACACGGCACAGGCTGCATTACCAACTATGTTAGAACAATCAAGTGGCCATCTTATTAACATTGCATCTATTTCTGGCTTTGAAGTAACGAAAAGCAGTACGATTTATAGTGCGACGAAAGCAGCAGTTCACACTATTACTCAAGGATTAGAAAAAGAGTTGGCAAAGACAGGTGTTAAAGTAACAAGCATTTCTCCAGGAATGGTAGATACAGCAATAACTGCCGCATACAATCCAACAGATCGTAAAAAACTTGAACCACAAGATATTGCAGAAGCAGTATTATATGCATTAACACAACCAAAGCACGTTAACGTGAATGAAATTACAGTGCGTCCTGTATAAAAAGGTATTTGAGGTGTGGGAGATAGGCATTAATGTAATAGCTATCGGTTTTGTTAATATTAGTAAGGCAATAATGATATAAAAGCATGATAGGCAATTATTCCTTGCACAATTCTCAGTAACTGGTGATTTTAACAATCGAGTGAGTGAAGGCGACGATATTAGTGTTATGATTTATAATCTATAATGTTCATAATTACAGAACTATAAAAACTTTTTCATTTTCCACCACATTTTAGGAGTTGCTTTAATGACCAAAAAACATGTATTTATAATTATTGGTGTTATTTTATGTATATGTATAGTTGCTACAGTCATTTATTTAAAAGTGAAATATGACGAAAAAGAAAAACAAAAAGCACTTTACTACAAAGAACAACAGGAGCGTATTACACTCTATCTCAAGCATAATACCAAAGAACCCAATACCATCAAAACTGTGCATTTCACAAGTTTAAAGACAGGACCTATGGGCGATGCAGTAATTGAAGGTTACATCAATGAAAACAAAAAAGCTGATTTTGTTGCATATGGGTCTCCAGAACATAATTATCAATTTGGTGGAGATATGATAGAAAGTGAAAAATTAAGTGAATTACTAAAACCAGCAAATCAATTAAAATCACCTGACGAAATCAAAGAAGAATTAGATAAAAAAGAAGGCCACTAGGGTCTTCTTTATTTTTGATTTAATCTTCCAATAATCTATTTCATTGCTATCGAAGGTGTTTCGCAATTAATATAAATCACTTCATCATCACCAATACTTCGCCAGTTTTTTTACAGTACATTAACACAAGTGAACTCCATTAATGTAAATGAAATAATAGTTTGGCCATTATAAAAACATTATATACCGAATAACAATGGCGATGACGTGATTTATTGACATTATCAAATTTTCTCAAATGTGTGTGATTTTTTATAAAAAAGGGTAGAGCAAGGTATAATATCCTTTCAATCTGTTTTCATATTTTATATATTTTTTAAATATAAGCGCTAAATGTTTTAACTAAAGCATAGATTGACAAGATGTTATACAGAATTTCAAATTCTATCAAATATTGTTCGAAGTGTAGTATCACTGGATTGGTATTAAACAATGTAAAGAAGGAGAGATTGCAAATGCCGTATAATTACAAGAAACAAAATGGAGAGTTAATGTCTGTAATGAGCCAAGGTGAAAAGTTTATTCATCAATCACCCGTTAATGATGAACTTAGTGCATTGATTAAGTTATTAATTTCTAAAATTAACGGTTGTCATTATTGTGTTGATATCCATAAAAAAGAATTAAAGGAATTGGGTGTAACGCAAATGAAAATTGATGAAGTCTTGAGTTTTAGACATTTAGATTTATTTACTGATCAAGAAAAAGTGACGCTTGAATTTGCAGAAATGTTAAATTCAATCAAAGACTTTAAGAAGTTTGAAATTATTGACCGGCTAAAATCATTTTATGATGAAGAACAAATTATTGATCTTGTCTTTGTTGTAAACCAAATTAACGGTTGGAACAGACTAAATATTATTAGTGATAAACTATAATTGTTCATATAAATACAGAGTTTCATCTCGAACGCTATATCATAACAAATCATGCCACTATACAGGTCAAATCTTGTATAGTGGCATTTTAATTTATCCCCTTGAGTGCTGTTATTTAACGAATATCGGTCCACCTGGTCCAACAGGGATACCTAATAAGAACCAAATAATGACAAATACTGTCCACACAATACTTAGCGCGATTGAATACGGCATTAAACTAGAAAGTAAGGCTCCGAGTTTCATGCGTTTATCGTATTTTTGTGCATAAGTTAATAGTAAAGGTAAGTACGGCATCATCGGTGTAATTGGATTGGTAATTGAATCTCCTACACGGTAAATGACTTGTGTGAATGCGGGATGAAAGCCGATAAGGATTAACATTGGTACGAATATCGGTCCTAAAATACCCCATTTAGCCGATGCGCTTCCGATTAACATGTTGACCATTGCACTCAGTACAATAATACCTAGTATCAATACAATACCGTTTTGATGTTCTAATAATTTGGCACCTTTAACAGCAGCGATAATTCCTAAATTACTCCACTTTAAATATGCAAGTAGCTGTGCTGCAAAAAACACAATAACGATAAATGTTCCCATTGATCCTACAGCATCGCCGAACATTTTACCTAAGTCTTTTGTATTTTTAATTTCTTTGCTTAAAATCCCATAAACTAATCCAGGTACTAAAAATACGACAAGAATAATTAATCCGACACCGTTAATTAATGGCGCATCGTCTAGTAAGCTACCTGTTTTAGCATTTCTTAAAAAGCTATGTTCAGGAATGGCTGTAATAATTAATAAAATAATTGTGACTATGAAACTGATATTTGCCCATTTTAAAGCATGTGCTTCTTTGTCAGTAATATGTGAAGACGTTTCTTCATGATCATCATGCATTAAACGATCATCATATTGACCTAACCTAGGAATAATTAGTTTAGTTGTAACTAGCAATATCGTAGGAAGTAATACAACGACACTCGCTGCGATAAAGTACCAGTTCATAGCAACGTTTGTTTTAATAGAATCTGAAACGATACGTGTTGCTGGTTCTGTAAATGAATAGACCAAAGCATCTTGCATACCAACAACTATATTTGCGGCAAAGCCACCTACAGCGGAAGCATATGCCATCGTTAGTCCAGCGATAGGGTGATAGCCAATTTTAATAAAAAGCATCGTTGCGAGTGGCGGCAAGATAATTGTAGCGGCATCGCCGGCTGTACTACCTAAAATACCAATTAATATAATAGTCGGTAAAATTAAGAAACGTGGTGCGCGATTCACAACAGAAATCATTAACTTGTCGAAGTATCCTGTTTTCTCTGCAACACCAATACCAATCATCACTGCTAGTACTAAGCCTAATGCTGGGAACTCTGAGAAATTTTTAATCGTATCATTCATTATCATCGTAAATCCATCATGGCTAATTATATTTTTAATATAAATGGTTTGATGCGTACCTGGATGCTTAACAGATACATTAAATAATGAGATAACCCACGTCATAATGGCTAAGCCCACACACATTAAAAAGAATAAAACGCTAGGATCTGGCAATTTATTTCCAATTTTTTCAACACTATTCAAGAAACGATTGACGATAGACCCCTTTTGTTGATGTTTTGATGTCATCAATGATTCCCCCCCTTTGTTAAATATTTAAAGTGTAACAAAAAATACTCTCAAAAGTAACAATTTTCAGAAAATGAAAAATCTAATATTGTTAAATATTTTGAGTTATTCAATAGAAATTGTATAGCAGAGAGTAGCTAAGACTGCCTGGAGACTTATCTATTAGGTTTATGAAGCATTGAACAGTGGAAAATAAGGACTGTAAGTTTAAGATATGTTGTATAGGAGTGACTGAATGAAACGTTTGGAAAATAAAGTTGCAGTCGTAACAGGAGCAAGTACAGGTATCGGACAAGCTTCTGCAATCGCTTTAGCTCAAGAAGGTGCGTATGTATTGGCGGTAGACATAGCTGAAGTGGTATCGGAGACTGTCGATAAAATTAAAAGTAATGGTGACAAAGCAAAGGCTTATATTGTGGATATTGCAAGCGAACAACAAATTGACAATTTTGCATCAGAAATTAGAGAACAGTTTGGGCATGTTGATGTGTTATTTAATAATGCCGGTGTGGATAATGCGGCTGGTAGAATTCATGAGTATCCAACAGATGTATATGACAAGATTATGAATGTAGATATGCGTGGAACATTTTTGATGACGAAAATGATGTTACCTTTAATGATGACTAAAGGTGGCTCTATTGTTAACACAGCTTCATTTTCAGGACAGGCAGCAGATTTGTATCGCTCAGGATATAATGCTGCGAAAGGGGCAGTGATTAATTTTACTAAATCCATTGCAATCGAATATGGTAGAGATGGCATTCGAGCTAATGCAATTGCACCAGGTACGATTGAAACCCCGTTAGTAGATAAACTGACAGGTACTTGTGAAGATAAGGAAGGCAAAGCATTCAGAGAAAATCAGAAATGGATGACACCGCTGGGGCGTTTAGGTAAACCAGAAGAAGTGGGCAAACTCGTTGTCTTTTTAGCATCTGATGAGAGTTCATTTATTACTGGTGAAACAATTCGCATTGATGGCGGTGTTATGGCTTACACATGGCCTGGCGAGATGTTGAGTGATGATTCGTGGAAGCGGACATTAGAATAATTGTTTTAAAATCGATATCCAGTGGAAAATAATTTGGCATGAAGTAGGCAATGTATGCATATTGTCGCAATGACAGACATATGAAGCGGAGATTAATTAATCTTTGAAAATCACATATTGTTCATTTGAAGTGTATTGATTAAGGCTAGTTTTAACGTATTGTAGGTCGTGCATCTAATTTATCAGAATCTCGAGTTCAAACTTTTGGAGTATCTTTAAAATAAGTTGTATTTTGTCTATTCTAATAAATTAAGGAGAATTTTATGTTAAAAGAAAAAGAAAGTTTTAGATTGCTATATCAAGCTATAAGAGAGATTGCAGATAAAATTGGAGATAATCAGTTAGAAACTAATTCCGTTAGTTTATTATTATTGGACTTTGATTTTGAACATGAAGTATTTGATGAATTGCATCTTGCGATTTTAAAATATTTAAATACAGTAAGTATAGAGAACATAAGTCATAGCGAGCTTTTGAATTTAATAGGAAATACGATTCCAGAAGATCGAGAGATTAACACGTTTGTAAAAAATAAAATAATAATTGGCTTTGCTAATAATTATTTCCCTGAATTACAAGTATTAGCAAACGAAATAAAATCTGATATGGCTAGTTCATTAAAATAATGATATTTTTATTTGAATTTTTAAAGCTTTGTACGAAATTGTACAAAGCTTTTTTGGTGCGCATTGCATGGGGAGCAACTTGACGATGAAAATCCGTTACAGGATTGGTAATAGGAAATGTTAGCGAAAGACAAGGATATCCATTGTAGATTAACAAAAGGAAATTTCCACTAGTGTGGGTTATTCTCACTAAACCAATACGCAGAGACAACTAACATAAAATTTTGAACTGACGAGGACGGAATTTCTACTCAATTATTGATAAAAATTTTCAAAAAGACTTGAATGTGCTGAGAATACGAAGTTTATGGAGGGATTCACAAAATATAAATGTGCTTTCATTTACAACCTTTATTGACAATGATTCTCAACTAATATAGTATATAATCAAATCGTAATAGTTACGATTTGTTTTCTGCAACTTTTTTGAAGTTTTAGTTGAGGTGAAAACAGTAAAAGCATCTAAGTGAATGTAGTTAACGGACAACTGCATTCGCTTGTAGAGCCACAAGAAGCAACTTTAAATAAGGTTTACGGTTGCATGTTGATGCAACAACCGATTACTAAGTCATGCTTTCCACTTTGCGGGTTAGCATGACTTACCTAATAGATGGGAAACTATTAGGTTCATCTTCTAAAAAATTACAGGTATAGAGGAATACAGTTGCTTGCTTCGCAACAACTGTATAAGAGCCTCTAGTAATTAAAATTACAGGTATAGAGGAATACAGTTGTTTGCTTCGCAACAACTGCATAAGAGCCTCTAGTAATTAAAATTACAGAGGCTCTAAAAAATACATCTAAAGGAGTGTCGTATGAATCGGCAGGTTATAGAATTTTCTAAGTATAATCCTTCGGGGAATATGACGATACTTGTTCATTCAAAACATGATGCTAGTGAATATGCATCTATCGCCAATCAGTTGATGGCCGCAACACATGTATGTTGTGAACAGGTAGGCTTTATAGAATCAACACAAAATGATGATGGCAATGATTTTCACTTAGTTATGAGCGGTAATGAATTTTGCGGTAATGCGACGATGTCATATATACATCATTTGCAGGAAAGTCATTTGCTTAAAGACCAACAGTTTAAGGTGAAGGTATCTGGCTGTTCGGATTTAGTGCAATGCGCAATTCATGATTGCCAATACTATGAAGTTCAAATGCCACAAGCCCATCGTGTTGTGCCAACAACAATTAATATGGGTAATCATTCATGGAAAGCAATAGAAATTATTTATGAAACATATGTACATTATGTGATTCCAGTTAATCAAGTAACAACAGAAATTCAACATTTGGTTGAAACATATGTGCGTGAGCAACAATGGAATCACAAATATAAAACAGTAGGTATGATGCTTTTTGATGAACAACGTCAATTTTTACAGCCATTAATCTATATACCAGAAATACAAAGTTTAATTTGGGAAAATAGCTGTGGTTCTGGTACAGCATCAATTGGGGTTTTTAATAATTATCAACGTAATGACGCATGCAAAGATTTTACAGTACATCAGCCAGGGGGCAGTATTTTAGTGACATCAAAGCGATGTCATCAATTGGGATATCAAACTTCAATTAAAGGACAGGTTACAACTGTAGCTACAGGAAAAGCATATATAGAATAAGGAGCCTACAATGAATAACTTTAATAATGAAATCAAATTGATATTACAACAATATTTAGAAAAGTTTGAAGCGCATTACGAGCGTGTATTACAAGACAATCAATATATCGAAGCATTAGAAACATTGATGGATGACTATAGTGAATTTATTTTAAATCCTATTTATGAACAACAATTTAATGCTTGGCGTGACGTTGAAGAAAAAGCACAATTAATAAAATCACTGCAATATATTACAGCGCAGTGTGTTAAACAAGTGGAAGTCATTAGAGCTAGACGTCTATTAGACGGACAGGCGTCTACCACAGGTTACTTTGACAATATAGAACATTGTATTGATGAAGAGTTTGGACAATGTAGTATAGCTAGCAATGACAAATTATTGTTAGTTGGTTCAGGTGCATATCCAATGACGTTAATTCAAGTAGCAAAAGAAACAGGTGCTTCAGTTATCGGTATTGATATTGATCCACAAGCCGTTGACCTAGGACGCAGAATCGTTAACGTCTTAGCACCAAATGAAGATATAACAATTACGGATCAAAAGGTATCTGAACTTAAAGATATCAAAGATGTGACGCATATCATATTCAGCTCGACAATTCCTTTAAAGTACAGCATTTTAGAAGAATTATATGATTTAACAAATGAAAATGTCGTAGTTGCAATGCGCTTTGGTGATGGCATCAAAGCAATATTTAATTATCCGTCACAAGAAACAGCGGAAGATAAGTGGCAATGTGTGAATAAACATATGAGACCACAGCAAATTTTTGATATAGCACTTTATAAAAAAGCAGCTATAAAGGTAGGTATTACGGATGTCTAAATTATTAATGATAGGCACTGGTCCGGTCGCAATCCAATTAGCGAATATTTGCTATTTAAAATCAGATTATGAGATTGATATGGTTGGACGTGCCTCAACATCAGAAAAATCAAAACGCTTATATCAAGCGTATAAAAAAGAGAAACAATTTGAAGTCAAAATACAAAACGAGGCGCATCAACATCTGGAAGGTAAGTTTGAAATTAATCGTTTGTATAAAGACGTTAAAAACGTTAAGGGTGAATACGAAACGGTTGTCATGGCATGCACAGCAGATGCTTATTATGACACACTACAGCAATTGTCGTTAGAAACTTTGCAAAGTGTCAAACATGTCATTTTAATTTCACCGACATTTGGATCGCAAATGATTGTGGAACAATTTATGTCTAAGTTCAGTCAGGATATCGAAGTGATTTCATTTTCAACTTATCTTGGCGATACACGTATTGTTGATAAAGAAGCACCTAATCATGTGTTGACAACAGGTGTAAAAAAGAAATTGTACATGGGATCGACACATTCAAACTCAACAATGTGTCAACGAATCTCTGCTTTAGCTGAGCAATTGAAGATTCAATTAGAAGTCGTTGAATCGCCACTGCATGCTGAAACACGTAACAGTTCGCTTTATGTGCACCCGCCACTATTTATGAATGACTTTTCATTGAAAGCCATTTTCGAAGGAACGGATGTATCGGTTTATGTGTATAAGTTATTTCCTGAAGGACCGATAACGATGACATTAATCCGTGAAATGCGTTTAATGTGGAAGGAAATGATGGCTATTTTACAAGTATTTAGAGTGCCGTCAGTCAACCTGCTTCAATTTATGGTGAAGGAAAATTATCCAGTACGTCCTGAAACTTTGGATGAAGGTGATATTGAGCATTTCGAAATCTTGCCAGATATCTTACAAGAATATCTGCTTTATGTAAGATATTCCGCAATCCTCATTGATCCATTTTCACAGCCAGACGAAAACGGACATTACTTTGATTTTTCAGCTGTACCATTTAAGCAAGTCTATAAAAATGAACAGGATGTTGTTCAAATTCCAAGAATGCCAAGTGAGGATTATTACAGAACAGCGATGATTCAGCATATTGGGAAAATGCTAGGTATCCAAACGCCAATGATTGATCAGTTCCTAGCTCGCTATGAAGCAAGTTGCCAGGCGTACAAGGATATGCATCAAGATCAACACTTATCTTCTCAATTTAATACAAATTTATTTGAAGAAGATAAAGCACTCGTCACAAAATTTTTGGAAATCAATAGAACGCTTTCATAATAAGGGTTTGAAGTTTTATAATAGAAAAAAATTATTGAATTATGTTTGACATTTACATAAAAATAAGCAAATAATTGAGAAAAATAATCATTACGATTTGATTAAGTAATGCAACTTATCAATTTAGAAAGAGGAAAAGCAAATGAGAAAACTAACTAAAATGAGTGCAATGTTACTTGCATCAGGGCTAATTTTAACTGGTTGTGGCGGTAATAAAGGTTTAGAGGAGAAAAAAGAAAACAAGCAATTAACGTATACGACGGTTAAAGATATCGGGGATATGAACCCGCATGTTTACGGTGGATCGATGTCTGCTGAAAGTATGATATACGAGCCGCTTGTACGTAACACGAAAGATGGGATTAAGCCTTTACTAGCTAAAAAATGGGAAGTGTCTGAAGATGGGAAGACATACACGTTCCATTTGAGAGATGACGTTAAATTCCATGATGGTACGCCATTTGATGCTGACGCAGTTAAGAAAAATATTGACGCAGTTCAAGAAAGCAAAAAATTGCATTCTTGGTTAAAGATTTCAACATTAATTGACAATGTTAAAGTTAAAGATAAGTACACGGTTGAATTGAATTTGAAAGAAGCATATCAACCTGCATTGGCTGAATTAGCGATGCCTCGTCCATATGTATTTGTGTCTCCAAAAGACTTTAAAAACGGCACAACAAAAGATGGCGTTAAAAAGTTCGATGGTACTGGTCCATTTAAATTAGGTGAACACAAAAAAGATGAGTCTGCAGACTTTAACAAAAATGATCAATACTGGGGCGAAAAGTCTAAACTTAACAAAGTACAAGCAAAAGTAATGCCTGCTGGTGAAACAGCATTCCTATCAATGAAAAAAGGTGAAACGAACTTTGCCTTCACAGATGATAGAGGTACAGATAGCTTAGACAAAGACTCTTTAAAACAATTGAAAGATACTGGTGACTATCAAGTTAAGCGTAGTCAACCTATGAATACGAAAATGTTAGTTGTCAATTCTGGTAAAAAAGATAACGCTGTCAGTGACAAAACAGTCAGACAAGCGATTGGTCATATGGTAAACAGAGATAAAATTGCCAAAGAAATTTTAGATGGTCAAGAAAAACCAGCAACTCAATTATTTGCGAAAAATGTAACAGACATTAATTTTGATATGCCAACACGTAAGTATGACCTTAAAAAAGCAGAATCATTATTAGATGAAGCTGGTTGGAAGAAAGGTAAAGACAGCGATGTTCGTCAAAAAGATGGTAAAAACCTTGAAATGGCAATGTACTATGACAAAGGTTCTTCAAGTCAAAAAGAACAAGCAGAATACTTACAAGCAGAATTTAAGAAAATGGGTATTAAGTTAAACATCAATGGCGAAACATCAGATAAAATTGCTGAACGTCGTACTTCTGGTGATTATGACTTAATGTTCAACCAAACTTGGGGATTATTGTACGATCCACAAAGTACTATTGCAGCATTTAAAGCGAAAAATGGTTATGAAAGTGCAACATCAGGCATTGAGAATAAAGATAAAATATACAACAGCATTGATGACGCATTTAAAATCCAAAACGGTAAAGAGCGTTCAGACGCTTATAAAAACATTTTGAAACAAGTTGATGATGAAGGTATCTTTATCCCTATTTCACACGGTAGTATGACAGTTGTTGCGCCGAAAGATTTAGAAAAAGTATCATTCACACAATCACAGTACGAATTACCATTCAATGAAATGCAGTATAAATAAAGGAGCGTTTAGATGTTCAAATTTATCTTAAAACGTATTGCGCTCATGTTTCCATTGATGATTGTAGTAAGTTTTATGACATTTCTATTGACGTATATTACAAATGAAAATCCAGCTGTGACAATTTTACATGCACAAGGAACGCCAAATGTAACACCAGAGTTGATTGCAGAAACGAATGAGAAGTACGGTTTCAATGATCCATTATTAATTCAATATAAAAATTGGTTACTTGAAGCGATGCAATTTAATTTTGGTACAAGCTACATTACAGGTGATCCTGTTGCTGAACGCATTGGTCCAGCATTTATGAATACATTGAAATTAACAATAATTTCAAGTGTTATGGTGATGATTACATCAATTATTTTAGGTGTAGTTAGTGCATTAAAAAGAGGAAAGTTCACTGATCGTGCGATACGTTCAGTGGCTTTCTTTCTAACTGCATTACCATCATATTGGATAGCTTCAATACTTATTATTTACGTTTCAGTGAAGTTAAACATATTGCCGACTTCTGGATTAACAGGTCCAGAAAGTTACATATTGCCAGTGATCGTTATTACGATTGCCTATGCTGGTATTTACTTTAGAAATGTTAGACGCTCGATGGTGGAACAATTAAATGAAGATTATGTACTTTATTTAAGAGCAAGCGGTGTGAAATCTATCACATTAATGTTGCATGTGTTGCGTAATGCTTTACAAGTTGCGGTATCAATCTTTTGTATGTCTATACCAATGATAATGGGTGGACTAGTTGTTATCGAGTATATCTTTGCATGGCCTGGACTAGGTCAATTAAGTTTAAAAGCAATACTTGAACATGATTTTCCAGTCATTCAAGCATATGTATTAATTGTAGCGGTATTATTTATTGTATTTAATACATTAGCAGATATCATTAATGCGCTATTAAATCCAAGATTAAGGGAGGGCGCACGATGATAATTTTAAAACGATTATTACAAGATAAAGGTGCAGTGATTGCTTTAGGCATTATTGTATTATATGTCTTTTTAGGATTAGCAGCACCACTTGTGACATTTTATGATCCTAACCATATCGATACAGCAAACAAATTTGCTGGCATGAGTTTTCAACATCTACTAGGTACTGACCATTTAGGTAGAGATATTTTAACTAGGTTAATTTATGCGATTAGACCAAGTTTGTTATATGTCTTTGTTGCGCTATTTGTTTCTGTACTTATTGGATCTATTTTAGGATTCTTATCAGGATATTTCCAAGGGTTTGTTGACGCCTTAATCATGCGTGCGTGTGATGTTATGTTGGCATTCCCAAGTTATGTTGTAACGTTAGCATTAATTGCATTGTTTGGTATGGGTGCCGAAAATATTATCATGGCATTTATTTTGACGCGTTGGGCATGGTTCTGTCGTGTTATACGTACAAGTGTTATGCAGTACACTGCTTCTGACCATGTAAGATTTGCTAAAACAATCGGTATGAATGATATGAAAATTATTCACAAACATATTATGCCGTTAACATTAGCAGATATTGCTATCATCTCTAGTAGTTCGATGTGTTCAATGATCTTGCAAATATCTGGCTTTTCATTTTTAGGATTAGGTGTCAAAGCGCCTACTGCAGAGTGGGGCATGATGCTTAACGAAGCTAGAAAAGTGATGTTTACACATCCTGAAATGATGTTTGCGCCAGGTATTGCCATAGTGATTATAGTGATGGCATTTAACTTCTTATCCGATGCTTTACAAATTGCTATTGATCCTCGCATCTCTTCTAAAGATAAACTTCGTTCTGTGAAAAAAGGAGTGGTGCAATCATGACATTGTTAACAGTTAAGCATTTGACGATTACAGATACCTGGACAGATCAACCACTCGTGAGTGATGTGAATTTTACATTAACTAAGGGTGAAACTTTAGGCGTTATTGGAGAAAGTGGTAGCGGTAAATCAATTACATGCAAATCGATTGTAGGTTTAAATCCAGAACGATTACGCGTAACAGGTGATATAACCTTTGATGGTAAGCCAATGTTGTCGTTATCGGAAGCACAATTGAAAAAATACCGTGGTAAAGATATTGCGATGGTCATGCAACAAGGTAGTCGTGCCTTTGACCCATCAACTACTGTCGGTAAACAAATGTTTGAGACTATGAAAGTACATACGTCAATGTCTACACAAGAAATTGAAAAGACATTGATTGAATATATGGATTATTTAAGTTTGAAAGATCCTAAACGTATATTAAAATCATACCCTTACATGTTATCAGGAGGAATGTTACAGCGATTGATGATTGCTTTAGCGTTAGCTTTGAAACCAAAGTTAATCATTGCTGATGAGCCGACAACGGCTTTAGATACAATTACACAATATGATGTACTGGAAGCATTTATAGATATTAAAAAACACTTTGACTGTGCGATGATTTTCATTTCACATGATTTAACGGTTATTAACAAGATTGCAGACCGTGTTGTTGTGATGAAAAATGGTCAACTGATTGAGCATGGTACGCGTGAATCAGTCTTGCATCATCCAGAACATGTTTATACGAAGTATTTATTATCCACTAAGAAGAAGATTAATGATCATTTTAAACATGTGATGAGGGGTGATGTACATGATTAAAATTAAAGATGTTGAAAAGTCATATCAAAGCGCACATGTTTTTAAGCGTCGTCGAACACCTATCGTGAAAGGTGTGTCATTTGAGTGTCCAATCGGTGCGACGATTGCGATTATCGGAGAAAGTGGTAGCGGTAAATCGACGTTGAGTCGTATGATATTAGGTATTGAGAAACCAGATAAAGGTTGTGTAACCTTAAATGATCAACCGATGCATAAGAAGAAAGTGAGACGTCATCAAATTGGTGCGGTATTTCAAGATTATACGTCATCATTACACCCATTTCAGACTGTTAGAGAAATCTTATTTGAAGTGATGTGTCAATGTGATGGACAACCTAAAGATGTTATGGAAGTCCAAGCAATTATATTGTTGGAAGAAGTTGGTCTATCTAAGGCATACATGGATAAATATCCTAATATGTTATCAGGTGGAGAGGCACAGCGTGTTGCGATTGCGCGCGCAATATGTATTAACCCTAAATATATTTTGTTTGATGAAGCCATTAGTTCACTCGACATGTCAATTCAAACACAAATATTAGATTTATTGATTCATTTACGTGAAACGCGTCAGTTGAGTTATATTTTTATCACACATGATATTCAAGCTGCCACGTATTTATGTGATCAATTAATTATTTTTAAAAACGGAAAAATAGAAGAACAAATTCCGACAAGCGCATTGCATAAAAGTGACAATGCTTATACAAGAGAATTAATAGAAAAACAACTATCATTCTAAGGAGTGAGATAATGAAAGGTGCAATGGCTTGGCCCTTTTTGAGATTATATATATTAACATTGATGTTCTTTAGTGCCAATGCAATCTTAAACGTGTTTATACCTTTACGAGGGCATGATTTAGGCGCAACGAATACGGTTATCGGTATCGTTATGGGGGCATACATGTTAACAGCAATGGTATTTCGACCATGGGCAGGACAAATTATTGCTCGTGTCGGTCCCATTAAAGTATTAAGAATTATTTTGATTATCAATGCCATAGCTTTAATTATTTATGGTTTTACTGGATTAGAAGGTTATTTCGTAGCACGTGTTATGCAAGGTGTGTGTACGGCATTCTTTTCTATGTCTTTACAGTTAGGTATTATTGATGCATTACCAGAGGAACATCGTTCTGAAGGTGTATCATTGTACTCGCTATTTTCAACGATTCCAAACTTAATCGGACCATTAGTTGCCGTAGGTATTTGGAATGCAAATAATATTTCACTATTTGCAATTGTCATTATCTTTATCGCATTAACAACAACATTCTTTGGCTATCGCGTGACCTTTGCTGAACAGGAACCCGATACGTCAGATAAGATTGAAAAAATGCCGTTTAACGCTATAACTGTTTTTGCGCAATTTTTCAAAAATAAAGAGTTGTTGAATAGTGGTATTATCATGATTGTTGCATCGATTGTATTTGGTGCAGTTAGTACATTTGTACCGTTATACACAGTGAGTTTAGGATTCGCGAATGCGGGAATCTTTTTGACAATACAGGCCATCGCAGTTGTTGCGGCAAGATTTTACTTAAGGAAATACATTCCGTCAGATGGTATGTGGCATCCTAAATATATGGTATCTGTACTATCATTATTAGTAATCGCGTCATTTGTAGTGGCATTTGGTCCGCAAGTAGGTGCAATTATTTTCTATGGCAGTGCAATATTAATAGGAATGACACAAGCAATGGTGTACCCAACATTAACATCATACTTAAGTTTCGTCTTACCAAAAGTAGGTCGTAATATGTTGTTAGGTTTATTTATTGCCTGTGCAGACTTAGGTATATCGTTAGGTGGCGCATTGATGGGACCTATTTCCGATTTAGTAGGATTTAAATGGATGTATCTAATTTGTGGTATGTTAGTCATTGTAATAATGATTATGAGTTTATTGAAAAAACCAACACCACGCCCAGCAAATAGTCTTTAATGAAGTGAATTAAAGCATATTAAGTTAATGAATATTTAAATTTTAAAAGGTATATTGAGCATGGCGATTCATGTGCTTCATGCTAGGACATGAAACATTCTATATGGCTCGTTTTTAGAACGACAGTATATCTAAATAAAGCACGCTTAAAAGTGAGTTGTGATACTGACTTTTAAGTGTGCTTTTTGATGTGTATGGATAATGGATAATACTCTGAAAAATTTTACATGAAAATATGCAAAACGAGTATAACTGCTAATTGATAGAAATAGCTCACCATAAAATTACGGTTTGATTTTAAATATAAGTAAGTCGCACTACTAGCTAGTATCAATGCTGGAATGAATTCCCACCATGTATTAATGTATGGATAATAGTACAGTGTTTCAAGGATAACGGATAATACTATTGTAATCTTTAAAGGTATTAATCTGCTTAATTCTTGAATTAAAATATGACGGAAAATAAGTTGACAAATCAAAGTATTTAATATAATGGTTAACGAAAATATAGCTATTAAACTGATGGAACCATATTCTCTAATGAGCGGGTAAATGTCAAAGACAGTAAAGGAATCTACATTTAGTGCGAAAATATCGAAATGATTTAAAAGTAAAAAGAGTACGATACTTAATGTAAATGATATAAGAATATGCCATTTATATTTAGCACTGGCAACGATTTGCGAACGTATCATTGGAACAAATGCATCTTCATGCATCCGACGAAAAATAGCTAGTGAAATAATAACTGCGAGTAAATAGCTAATGTTCATTGAAATAGGAAAAGAGAAACCCCATGGGGCTTGTTGAGTGAATACAGCTACTAACCCAAAAGTTAAAAAGACGATAATGATTGGCAAGATGTTAACCAAAAATATATAAAGGAAAATAAATCCAATATCACGTTTGAAAAAACGCGATTGTTCGGTAGCGTATTCTTCTTCTATGTAATGTTTATTTGTATTTGACATAGTATACCTCTTAAATAGTTGTATTATATAGATACTTTAGCACATATTACTTTGTATTGTATGTTTTATACATTAAAATTTAAAATGAAAAACATATCATAAAATTGTTTTATAAAATGAAGCGCTTCCATTGTGTTTTATTTTGTAAGGTGTATCATAAATATTGAATTGAAATTTTGGGGGAGGTATTGTAATGACGTTTCTTACAGTCATGCAATTTATAGTTAACATTATCGTTGTAGGATTCATGCTTACGGTTATTGTTATCGGGCTTATTTGGTTAATTAAAGATAAAAGACAATCACAACATAGTGTATTAAGGAATTATCCTTTACTAGCACGTATTAGATATATTTCAGAAAAAATGGGACCGGAATTACGTCAGTATTTATTTTCTGGGGATAATGAAGGAAAACCTTTTTCACGTAATGATTATAAAAATATCGTTTTGGCTGGAAAATATAACTCTCGTATGACCAGCTTCGGTACTACTAAAGATTATCAAGACGGCTTTTACATACAGAACACAATGTTTCCGATGCAACGTAATGAGATTTCAGTAGATAATACAACATTGTTATCAACATTCATTTATAAAATCGCGAATGAGCGTTTATTTAGTCGTGAAGAATATCGTGTACCGACAAAGATTGATCCGTATTACTTAAGTGATGATCATGCAATAAAATTAGGTGAACATTTAAAACATCCATTTGTTTTAAAACGTATCGTAGGACAATCTGGTATGAGTTATGGAGCCTTAGGAAAAAATGCCATTACAGCTTTATCTAAAGGTCTAGCTAAAGCGGGCACTTGGATGAATACAGGTGAAGGTGGCTTATCAGAATATCATTTAAAAGGTAATGGGGATATCATTTTCCAAATTGGTCCCGGTTTGTTTGGTGTTCGTGATAAAGAAGGTAATTTTAGTGAAGATTTATTTAAAGAGGTCGCACAGTTATCTAACGTACGCGCATTTGAGCTGAAGTTGGCACAAGGTGCTAAGACTCGTGGTGGTCATATGGAAGCGGAAAAGGTAAACGAAGAAATTGCTAAAATCCGAAATGTTGAACCTTATAAAACAATCAATTCACCTAACCGTTACGAATTTATTCATAATGCTGAAGATTTGATTCGTTTCGTCGATCAGTTGCAGCAATTAGGTCAAAAACCAGTAGGATTCAAAATTGTAGTAAGCAAAGTTTCAGAAATTGAAACACTTGTACGTACGATGGTGGAACTAGATAAGTATCCAAGCTTTATTACGATTGATGGTGGTGAAGGTGGTACTGGTGCAACATTCCAAGAATTACAAGATGGTGTTGGCTTACCGCTGTTTACAGCTCTACCTATTGTGTCTGGCATGTTAGAAAAATATGGTATTCGAGATAAAGTGAAATTGGCAGCATCTGGTAAGTTAGTGACACCAGATAAAATTGCGATTGCACTAGGTTTAGGTGCAGATTTTGTTAATATTGCACGTGGCATGATGATTAGTGTCGGTTGTATTATGAGTCAACAATGTCATATGAATACATGTCCTGTAGGTGTTGCAACGACAGATGCGAAAAAAGAAAAAGCATTGATTGTTGGAGAAAAGCAATATCGTGTCACAAACTATGTAACAAGTTTGCATGAAGGCTTATTCAATATTGCAGCTGCTGTTGGCGTATCCAGTCCTACAGAAATTACTGCTGATCATATTGTATATCGAAAAGTCGATGGTGAATTGCAAACGATACATGATTATAAATTAAAACTCATTAGTTAACTTATTTATTTCGGGAAAATGAAAGCAGCGGATTTTAGCGTTACTGCAAATAATTTTATATTAGTAGTGGATGCTGGTCACACAAGAATTTCAAATATTAAAGCCCTCAGAATATGAATTAAGGTTTGTAACCTTAGTCTTATCTGAGGGCATTTTTATGTTATAAACTATTTGTCGTCCATTTTATCTTTTTCTTTTAAACCTCTGTGCTTTAATTGCTTTTCAAGTTTTTCAAAACTAATATCTTTATTTTCTTTAGTTGAAACACCAAGACGTTTATTTAATTTTTTCATGTCAACTTCTGTGTAATCTATGTCTAAGTGTTCAATTGCTTTTTTATCTTTATAGTCTACTTTGTATTTTACGCCTTTAAGGTCTTTGAAAATACTTTCAGATTTGGCGAATAACTTTTTGGCTTCGTCTTTATCCATACCTAGATCGTCATATTTAATTGTGTTGATTGTAGACTGTTTTAAAACTTTATCATCTTTATATGTGATAGAAGTTAGTACATGTTTACCACTAACATCACCTTCATATGTTTTGGTTTGTTCTTTACCACAAGCTGATAATGCAATGATACAAACTAATGCTACTACAATTAATGAACATAATTTTTTCAAAGTCAGTCGCCTTCTTTCGATATTTGTATTATAAAGAAATTATAACATTTACTAAAAAATGATGTTATTCAAAAATTTAAATTTTGTCAATTTTTTTGAAGATATGAGGTTTTTTGAAGCGGATTTCTCACAAAGTTTTTAAAAATATTTAAGCCTGAAAACGATAAAACGGTAGAGAACGTAGTGTGTTCCACTGCTGATTTCTTTTTGAGCATTATAGACGGTATGTTGGAAGAAAAGAACAAAAGCTTGTGTACGATAGTATATAGGGACTAAGATTACGACGGATGTGTCGGTGATATTGACGTACTTAAATACGTATGCTATAATTAGCGTATCAGAAGACAAAGGAGGGTTTATATGATTATCACTAGCCCTACAGAAGCGAGAAAAGATTTTTATCAATTACTAAAAAATGTTAATAATAATCACGAACCAATTTATATTAGTGGCAATAATGCCGAAAATAATGCTGTGATTATAGGTTTAGAAGATTGGAAAAGTATACAAGAGACAATATATCTTGAATCTACTGGTACAATGGACAAAGTAAGAGAAAGAGAAAAAGATAGTAGTGGTACAACAAATATAGATGATATTGATTGGGATAATCTGTAATGAGCAATTACACGGTTAAGATTAAAAATTCAGCGAAATCAGATTTAAAGAAAATAAAACATTCTTATTTAAAGAAGTCATTTTTAGAAATTGTTGAGACTTTAAAAAATGATCCGTATAAAATAACACAATCCTTTGAAAAATTAGAACCTAAATATTTAGAGCGATATTCAAGAAGAATTAACCATCAGCACAGGGTCGTCTATACCGTAGATGATCGAAATAAAGAAGTATTGATACTATCGGCATGGTCACATTATGATTAATGGATATTCAACATCTGAATAAGTTTAATGATAAGTTAAATAAAGAAACTAGTATTTAAGTGTAGGGGAAATTGCGGCGTTAATGCGTTGTTATCTCTACGCTTTTTATTTTTTTAATAGCGCAAGACTAAACAGATTGAAATTAATAACAATAAAAGAATAAGGTATTATAATAAGAAATTTTAAATGGTGACGTTTTCGGGATATTAAATTTTAGAAATATGATGTTTTTTAAGTGTATTTCTCACAAAATTTTAAAAATATTTAAGCCTGAAAACGATAAAGCGGTAGGGAACGCTTTTCTGAAAGTTAGTGATACAATAGTTTTAAGTTGAAATACAGGAGGTTGAATTACATGAATCAGTCAGTCAAATTACTTAAGCATTTAACAGATGTAAACGGCATTGCTGGTTATGAAATGCAAGTTAAAGAAGCAATGCGTAACTATATAGAGCCTGTCAGTGATCAAATTATTGAAGATAACTTGGGTGGCATTTTTGGAAAGAAAAATGCTGAGAATGGTCAATACTCAATTATGATTTCTGGTCATATGGATGAAGTTGGTTTTATGGTAACAAAGATTGATAAACATGGTTTTATTTCATTTACGCCAGTTGGTGGATGGTGGAATCAAGTCATGCTATCTCAAAAAGTAACGATTACAACAGATTCGGGCAAAGAAATTAGAGGTATCATCGGTTCTAAACCGCCGCATGTCTTAACGCCTGAAGAACGTAAAAAGCCGATGGAAATCAAAAATATGTTTATAGATATTGGTGTTAGTAGCAAGGAAGAAGCTGAAGAAGCTGGTGTTGAAGTAGGCAATATGGTTACGCCATATAGTGAATTTGAAGTGCTTGCAAATGATAAATATTTAACTGCGAAAGCATTTGATAATCGCTATGGCTGTGCATTAGCTGTTGAGGTATTAAAACGTTTAAAAGATGAAAATATTGGCATTAACTTATACAGTGGTGCCACAGTGCAAGAAGAAGTTGGGTTACGTGGTGCGAAAGTGGCAGCGAATACAATTAAACCAGATTTGGCGATAGCCGTCGATGTGGGTATTGCTTATGATACCCCAGGTATGTCAGGTCAAACGAGCGATAGTAAACTAGGCGGTGGTCCAGTTGTTATTATGATGGATGCTACAAGTATTGCGCACCAAGGTTTGCGCAAGCATATTAAAGATGTAGCTAAGAAACATAACATCGAAGTACAATGGGATACGACACCAGGTGGAGGTACAGATGCGGGAAGTATTCATGTCGCAAATGAAGGTATTCCAACGATGACAATAGGTGTCACGTTACGATACATGCACTCTAATGTATCGGTACTCAATGTGGATGATTATGAAAATTCTATCCGTCTTGTTACTGAAATTGTCCGTTCATTGAATGATGAAACTTATAAAAATATCATGTGGTAGTCAAATCCATAAATAATAAAGAAAGTCTTTAATATGATGTCATGCAAGAACTAAGTTAGATGCTTAGTTAGCATGAGATATCATGTTAAAGGCTTTTTATTTTTAAAAAGTGAGAATAAATCACTGCAGTGTACTTCAATTTTGACATAAATATTAAAAAATTTTCCGGAATGAAATGGCACTAAATTTTTCAAAAATGGGAATACTATATTTGATATGTCTTATTAGAGCGATTTTAAGGGGTAATAAGCATTGACTAGGTCGACTTATAGGTATAGCACACTATTCAAGAAAAGGAATACCCTATTATATCGAAATAACTCATGATACGAGGAGGGGTAAATATGTTGTTAGAGATAAAAGATTTAGTATATGACGCAAGTGATAGAGTCATACTAAATCATATTAATTTAAAAGTAGATAAAGGTGAAACCATTGCAATTATTGGTCCTTCAGGTAGTGGTAAAAGTACATTTCAAAAATTAATATGTAATTTAATTAGCCCAACCAGTGGAACACTTTACTTTAAAGGTAAACCATATGATGATTACGAACCAGAAATATTACGCCGACACATTAGCTATTTGATGCAACAAAGCGATTTGTTTGGTGAAACGATTGAAGATAATATGATTTTTCCGTCTCTTGCGCGTAATGATAAATTTGATAAGAAACGTGCTAAGCAATTAATTAAAGATGTAGGTTTAGGACACTATCAATTAAGTTCTAAAATAGAACATATGTCAGGTGGCGAGCGTCAAAGGATCGCGATTGCACGCCAATTAATGTATACCCCAGACATCCTTCTATTAGATGAATCAACAAGTGCGTTAGATATTAATAATAAAGAAAAAATAGAAAATATCATTTTTAAATTAGCAGATCAAGGCGTGGCAATTATGTGGATTACCCACAGCGATGACCAAAGTATGCGACACTTTCAAAAGCGTATAACCATTGTTGATGGTCAAATTTCTAATACAGAGGAGTTGAACCAACATGAGTAATACAGCATTAGGACTGACGGCATTGCTATTAGTTATTCCAATTATTATTTCTTATAAAGAAGGTCTACATATTATTAAAGATTTGATTGTGGCGACACTACGTGCGGTCGTACAATTAATCATTTTAGGATTCTTACTGCACTATATTTTTAAAATTAATGACAAATGGCTATTAGTATTATGTGTATTTGTCATTATTGTCAACGCATCATGGAATACGATTAGTCGATCATCACCTGTCATGCACCATGTCTTTTTGATTTCCTTTGTGGCTATCTTTGTTGGAACGGCATTACCGCTTGCAGGTACCATTGCGACAGGGGCCATCCAATTTACAGCCAATGAAGTTATCCCTATCGGCGGCATGCTTGCTAATAATGGCTTGATTGCAATTAATTTAGCTTACCAAAATTTAGATCGTGCATTCGTACAAGATGGTACTAATATTGAATCTAAATTATCACTTGCAGCTACACCTAAATTGGCTTCTAAAGGTGCAATACGTGAAAGTATTCGTTTAGCTATAGTGCCAACAATTGATTCGGTTAAAACATATGGGCTTGTGTCGATTCCTGGTATGATGACAGGCTTAATTATTGGTGGCGTACCACCTTTACAAGCGATTAAATTTCAATTGTTAGTCGTGTTTATTCATACAACTGCGACCATTATGTCTGCTTTGATTGCGACATATTTAAGCTATGGTCAATTTTTCAATGCAAGACATCAATTAGTAGCACGAAATACGGATGTTAAGAGTGAGTCATGATAGATTTTACCGCATCAGATTTAGGCATTAGTTTTAATTGGAAAAGAAGTGACGCGCACATATAGTAATGCTATTATTTAGCTCAGCGAAAATATTCATAAAGGCACGCATACTTTGTAGTCAGTTATCTGTTCTGACATATAAAGCGTGCGTGCTTTTTTGGAGTCATTGTTGAAACTGAAGTAATTATACATAATTATTAAATGACATACTTGTGTTAATTTTTCAAATACTGAAAAACAATTTCAATAATTTTCCAATTAAGCACAGAAAATTAAAGCAAAATATTATATAATAGAATGGTTATATATAAAATTGTGTTGCACACATTTTTTAATAAATCGTTATTCTAAGGGAAATGAATATCGGAAATTTTGTTGAAAGGAGTTTTAAAATGTCAATCATGCGACTATTTACATTCATTTTAAGTATTTTTATCGTAGGAATGGTTGAAATGATGGTTGCAGGAATTATGAACTTGATGAGTCAGGACTTACATGTATCAGAAGCTGTCGTTGGTCAATTAGTGACAATGTACGCTTTAACATTTGCGATATGTGGACCTATTCTTGTTAAATTAACGAACCGTTTTTCATCAAGGCCTGTATTATTATGGACATTACTTATATTTATCATTGGTAATGGCATTATTGCTGTAGCGCCAAATTTTTCAATATTAGTAGTTGGTAGAATTATCTCATTTGCAGCAGCAGCACTAATTATCGTAAAAGTATTAGCTATTACAGCGATGTTATCAGCACCTAAAAATCGTGGCAAAATGATTGGACTTGTATATACAGGGTTTAGTGGTGCCAATGTTTTTGGTGTACCAATTGGAACGGTTATCGGCGATTTAGTAGGTTGGCGCTATACATTTCTATTCTTAATTATTGTGAGTATTATTGTTGGCTTCTTAATGATGATCTATTTACCGAAGGATCAGGAAATACAACGAGGCCCTGTGAATCATGAGGCACCATCTCATGAAAATCATGTTACTTCGAAAATATTAAGACCTGCTGAAGTAGCAAAATATTTAATTATTACGTTTTTAGTATTGATTGCAAACTCAGTGACATTCGTCTTTATAAATCCACTTATTTTATCTAATGGTCATGATATGTCATTCGTTTCATTAGCACTTCTAGTAAATGGAATCGCTGGCGTTATTGGAACATCATTAGGTGGTATATTCTCCGATAAAATTACAAGTAAGCGTTGGTTAATGATTTCTGTTTCTATTTTTATCGTCATGATGTTACTTATGAATTTAATCTTACCTGGTTCAGGTCTATTGTTAGCAGGACTATTTATTTGGAATATCATGCAATGGAGTACTAATCCAGCAGTGCAAAGCGGTGTGATTCAACATGTTGAAGGCGACACAAGCCAAGTAATGAGCTGGAACATGTCTAGTTTAAACGCTGGTATTGGTGTTGGAGGCATTATTGGAGGCTTGGTCATGACACATGTTTCTGTTCAAGCTATCACGTATACGAGTGCCATCATTGGCGCATTAGGATTAATCGTTGTTTTCACATTGAAAAATAATCATTATGCTAAAACATTTAAATCATCATAATTCTCATATGAAAAGCACGCCTGCTATCAAATTCAGGTGTGCTTTTTTAGATGCGATAACGTTATTGATATGTGCGATAATAGCGACGTTCATTATGATACATCGGCCAAGGCATTTTACCGCTTTTAGCAAAATTAGCTAAATCATTTTGCATTTGTCGACTTAAAAATTTAAGGTGAGCAGTTGTTGGATATTGATGTGCTGCTAATATTTGTAAGTTTCCGAACCAAAATACCATATCTAGAATATGGTAAGCACTGCGATAGTGTGCGCTAGAAGTATCATGCCATGCAAATTCAGCAAGCCATAGTTTTGCGTTTGAATCTTGTATATTGAGTTGTTGTAAAAATTGCTTCATCGGCTGTTTGAAATAACAATGTGTAATCGCTAAAGATTGTTGCTTCGCCGTCTGAACATCTTCGTATTTTAAAGGAATATCATTTAATTCCATAATGTCGATAAAGCGTTGCGGCGATAATTTTTTCTGTTCACTAGTAATATAAATATCGCCTTCATCTTTTGTATAACATGCAAAAATTGGTTTCGTTGTTGGATAATTATTTTGTATATAATCTGTTTTAATAGGCGCATATATTAAATCAAGCCCTTTAGAAGGTCCTCGAGATTGTTTTAGCTTCTCCATCAGCATAAGAATATCATCTGTCGATAATGATGTAACATCACCTGTATCTAAATAATCGAGCATCAATTTTTGGAAATGTTGTGCTTTATTGCGTGCACTCTCAAGGGTGTCTAATCGTAGTGCGCCACTTAGCAGAACGACTTTATGGAAGTATGGCTCAATGTCAGGTATTTTAAGTAAAGTCAAAATGCTCATACTGCCTGCAGACTGACCCATTAAAGTAATGTTATTAGCGTCGCCACCGAAGGATTCAATAAATTGATGCACCCATTTTATGACATTGATTTGATCTGAAAGTCCATTATTGGAATGAAAATCTTTATTAAAATATGACCAGTCTAAATATCCTAATGCACCTAAACGATAATTGCATGTAATAACGATAATGTCGTTATTTTGTACTAAATGTGCCGGTTGATAGAGTTCGGCTGTGCCATGACCATTTTCAAAACTACCACCATAAAAATAAATGATGACAGGTTTCTTCGTCTGATCATTATGTTGTTTCCAAATATTTAAATATAAACAGTCTTCATGTTCAGTAAAAGTTGTAGATTGTGAGGAGAAAAAATCTTCTAATTTGTTGTCTGGTTGCGGTGGGATGGGTTGTATTTCAGTTGCATCAATTGGCTCTGACCATTGTGTTTTTAACGTAGAATGTTTAAAGCGATTGTCATGAACTGGTGGTTCTGCATAAGGAATGCCTAAGAAGATATCTAAACCATCTTGTGTAATACCATGAATTTGACCACCTGTAGTATTAATCTTCATATTTATTAACCTCCTTTATCATCCCCAATTTAATCATACCACGGTCTATAGATGATAGGTGACAAGTATAACAAGACAAATTTGTGACTGAATCAGACGAGCTTGATATCTGTTTTAACTCAAACCATTTTCAGCATTATATGATGTTCTTCTACAGTGACATTTCATTACAATATCACTCTCGCCATCTTGTTATGTTAGTTATTTATAACCCATTTTCAAAATAAAAAACCAACCAAGATGTTGAAATCAATGGTTGGTTAATGTGTGTGTTGAAATCATATATGGCACTGCATTTTAAATTATTTAATGAGATGACTTTGATTCATTATTTAGTGACTCACGCATCTTTGTATTGATTCGTGTTGCGCGACGGAAATAGACGCTTTCAAATGAACTCGTTGTACCGATGTAATAGAAGATAAGTGCCACAATAATAATAACGATAAAGTCAAATGGATAGTGAATCATATTTAAGCCTTTAAATTCTTTGCTTCCTATAAATGACAGTATTGATAACACGATTAAATATACAATAATCCATAAGCTACCACCAATTTGTTTCTTTGTATTACGCCAATTCATACGATATTCATAGAAGAAGTAGATTGGTAATCCAAGTATAATGATTAAAATAACTTCAGCCGTTGTTGGCCACATTGCCCAATATATAGCTAATGAAGCTAATACAAATGATAATGGTGCCATTACTTTTAAAATTTTTGCTCTAAATGGACGAGTCATTGTTGGTCCCATTTTTCTTAATGCAATCACTGTCGTTGGGCCAGTTAAATAGGCTACTAAAGTTGCAGTAGAAATAACTGCTGCTAGCGTACCCCAATCTCTAAATAACGTAACCATAATCATACTAATGATGGCATTAAAGATGATTGCTACACGTGGAATATGATATTTTTCATTCATCTTCCCAAGAAATTTAGGGATATGTCCATTTTTCTCCATTGCTCGTAAAACTCGACCTGTAACGGCGACAAATGACACGCCAGTACCGAATGGTGATACAAAAGCTTCAATATATAGTAAAATTGCGAGCCAATTAATTCCTAATAAGATAGCTAAATCAGCAAATGGTGAATTGAAGTTGATGCCATTCCATCCACTATGTTGTAACATTGATTGAGGCATAGAAGTGATAAACGTACTTTGTAAAATGATGTACAACACTGCACTGATTGACAGTGAGATAGCGATGCCTCTTGCGATATTTTTTTCAGGATTTTTAATTTCTGAACCCATATTAATAATTGTCTGGAATGAATTGAATGAAAAAATAATCCCTGATGCTGTTGTTGCAGCAAAAATCGGTGCACTTCCGTAAGGCATAAATGTGCTTGCCGAATGGCCGTAATTTGAAGTGTCGAATCCTGATAACATCAACATGATGATGGTTAACATGGGTATGCCTAATTTAAATACAGAAATTAAACTCGTAAATGATGTTAAAAGTTTTACGGACCAATAGTTTAATAATGAAAAAATAACAATGATGAGATATACAGCTAGCAATCCGTATGTGCTAATAGAGCCATTTTCCATTAAATGTTTCATTGGTTTCGCCCAATGCCACGGCCAAGAACTCATATATTGAACAGCTGACACAGCTTCGATAGGTATTATTGTCACCAAAGACACCCAATTCGCCCAAGCAGCAATAAAGCCTAATAATGAGCCATGTGTATACTGGGCATAGTTACTCATGCCACCTGATTGAGGAAACATTGTGCCGATTTCAATGTAGTTATAGGCAATGGTTCTAATGACTAGGAATCCAAGAACCCATGATATGATAGCTGCTGGTCCAGCTATTGATGATGCTTCCCACGCACCAAATAGCCAACCAGATCCTATTAAAGAACCTAACCCTAATAAGACTAATTGGGATAGATTGATTTTGTCGTTGTGCAATTGCTTGTCTTTATTCATAAATACTCCTTCGTTATTGCCAAAAATACAAAAAATAATATGCGACAATTATACGCTTATTATAATAATAGTCAAATGCATTTTTTGTAAGAATACAAAAGCATTTGTAAAATTAGTTTTTTATAAAATTAGGATATATAATACAATGTGTATTGAAAAATAAAATGGAAGTGATGACTATGAGTGAGAAACAACCGAATGAACAAGTTGAGGCATTTTTAAATAAAGAGAGTCAATGGCAAGAAGAATATAAATATTTGAGAGCGTTAATCTTTAATGAAACAGAATTAGAGGAAGCGTATAAATGGATGCATCCTTGTTACACGCTGAATAATAAAAATGTAGTACTTATCCATGGCTTCAAAAATTATGTTGCACTATTATTTCATAAAGGTGCCATTTTGGAGGATAAATATCATACACTCATTCAACAGACTGAAAAGGTGCAAGCAGCTCGTCAGTTACGATTTGAAAATTTAACAGAGATTCAAGCACGTACCGAAGAAATTAAATATTATCTAGCTGAAGCAATTAAAGCTGAAAAAGCTGGTAAAAAAGTTGAAATGAAGAAAACAGAGGAATATGTTATTCCTAAAGAGTTAGAAGCTAAGTTCGAAGAAATGCCACAGCTAGAGTCGTCATTTTATAAATTAACGCCAGGCAGACAACATCAATATATATATCATATTGGACAAGCTAAACGCAGTGAAACAAGACAAAAGCGTGTTGAAAAGTATATTAACCAAATACTAGAAGGTAAAGGGATGCATGATAAGTAATTAATGAGTAAAAGCATACCGGTTATACAACAACATACAAGATGACACGAAACAACCAATGGCTCATGCTGTTGGTTGTTTTTTAGGTGTGCCTGTCATGGGCAACACTTTGACGGTGGAATTCCGTTACAGGCTTGGGAGTAGGAACTGTTAGCAAAAGGCAAGGGTGTCTACAATGAATGATGAAGATATTAAAATATAAGGATGACTTTGTGGGTGGCGGATGGGCGTTTGTCCGCCTGTAACAATGGATGCGTGTGCATTATTACAAAAATTCGACTTTTGCGATAATATTTCACATTTTCGACACTTTTTTGCTATAAAACAACCAATTGAGCGATAATAAATTCGCTTTTGAAAAATATGAGTTATCTATTTAGTTGCAAAAGATAAAATAATAATGTTTAATAACATCATATAGAGTATGTTAGTTTTAAATGTCGAATATACGAATGTGCAAACAAAGTAATCGGTAGAAATTCAACATACATAGCGCCGTTTACTGTTAAGTATTCACATTACAGATGAAAAATATAAAATTCTACATAATCAAGACCATGATGTGTACTTGTTTAACTTATGACTCTATTTGTTTAACAATTGCGATGATGGTCTTTTTATTTTATGCGTATCATTCGTCATATTTTTTATGAGGAAGGAGAAATGATTATGTTAAGTATTAAGCATTTAACGAAAATTTATTCTGGTAATAAAAAGGCAGTAGATGACATCTCTTTAGATATTCAATCTGGGGAATTTATCGCATTTATTGGAACCAGTGGAAGTGGCAAAACGACTGCTTTAAGAATGATAAACCGTATGATTGAAGCGACAGAAGGACAAATTGAAATTGATGGTAAAGACGTTCGGAGTATGAATCCTGTCGAATTACGTAGAAATATTGGCTATGTTATTCAACAAATTGGCTTAATGCCTCATATGACGATTAAAGAGAATATTGTGTTGGTACCCAAATTGTTGAAATGGACTAAAGAAGAAAAGGATAAACGTGCAAAGGAATTAATTAAACTTGTGGATTTACCGGAGTCATTTTTAGAGCGTTATCCAGCAGAACTATCAGGTGGGCAACAACAACGTATCGGTGTCGTAAGAGCACTTGCGGCCGAACAAGATATTATTTTAATGGATGAACCTTTTGGTGCATTGGATCCTATTACGAGAGATACGTTACAAGATTTAGTTAAAACGTTACAACGAAAATTAGGCAAGACGTTTATCTTTGTAACACATGATATGGATGAAGCGATTAAATTAGCAGACAAAATTTGTATTATGTCAGAAGGGAAGGTGGTGCAATTTGATACACCAGACAATATTTTAAGACATCCCGCAAATGATTTTGTACGTGATTTTATAGGACAAAATAGACTGATTCAAGACCGTCCCAATGACAAGACTGTAGAAGGTGTAATGATTAAACCAATCACGATACAAGCAGAAGCAACACTGAATGACGCCGTTCATATTATGAGACAAAAACGTGTTGATACTATTTTTGTAGTAGATAGTAATAACCATTTACTAGGTTTCTTAGACATTGAAGATATAAATCAGGGTATACGTGGACACAAAAGTTTACGAGATACCATGCAACAACATATTTATACCGTTCAAATTGATTCTAAGTTACAAGATTCTGTACGTACGATTTTAAAAAGAAACGTTAGGAATGTACCTGTCGTAGATGATAAGCAACGTTTAGTAGGACTGATTACGCGTGCCAATGTTGTTGATATTGTATATGACACGATTTGGGGCGATAGTGAGGATGCAGTGCAAACGGAACATGTGGGGGAAGACACTGCGTCCTCAAAAGTGCATGAGCAACACACTACTAATGTCAAAGTACGTGACATAGGAGATGATAAATCATGATCGAGTTCCTACATGAACATGGTGGACAGTTGATGTCGAAAACACTGGAACATTTTTATATTTCTATAGTGGCATTATTACTTGCCATCATTGTTGCAGTACCTATAGGCATTTTATTATCAAAAACAAAGCGAACTGCCAATATTATATTAACTGTGGCAGGTGTGTTACAAACTATTCCAACACTAGCTGTACTTGCTATTATGATACCGATTTTTGGTGTTGGTAAAACGCCTGCAATTGTAGCGCTATTTATTTATGTATTATTACCTATTTTAAATAACACGGTACTCGGTGTTCAAAATATTGATAGCAACATTAAAGAAGCTGGAAAAAGTATGGGAATGACGCAATTTCAATTGATGAAAGATGTGGAATTGCCATTAGCCTTACCGCTTATCATTGGTGGCATTCGTTTGTCATCTGTGTATGTAATTAGTTGGGCTACACTTGCAAGTTATGTAGGTGCGGGTGGATTAGGTGATTTCATTTTCAATGGTTTAAATTTATATGATCCACTGATGATTGTAACTGCAACGGTACTCGTTACTGCACTAGCATTAGGTGTTGATGCCTTATTAGCTTTAGTTGAAAAATGGGTAGTTCCCAAAGGCTTAAAAGTATCTGGATAATTAGGAGGCTAAGATAATGAAGAAAATTAAATATATACTTGTCGTGCTTGTCTTATCGCTTACTGTGTTATCTGGATGTAGTTTGCCCGGACTAGGTAGTAAGAGCACGAAAAATGATGTCAAAATTACAGCATTATCAACAAGCGAATCGCAAATTATTTCACATATGTTACGGTTGTTAATAGAGCATGATACACATGGCAAGATAAAGCCAACATTAGTAAATAATTTAGGGTCAAGTACGATTCAACATAATGCCTTAATTAATGGGGATGCTAATATATCAGGTGTTAGATATAATGGCACAGATTTAACGGGAGTTTTAAAGGAAGCACCAATCAAAGATCCTAAGAAAGCAATGATAGCCACACAACAAGGATTTAAAAAGAAATTTGATCAAACGTTTTTTGATTCGTATGGTTTTGCGAATACGTATGCATTCATGGTAACGAAGGAAACTGCTAAAAAATATCATTTAGAGACAGTTTCAGATTTAGCAAAGCATAGTAAAGATTTACGTTTAGGTATGGATAGTTCATGGATGAATCGTAAAGGCGATGGCTATGAAGGGTTTAAAAAAGAGTATGGTTTCGACTTTGGTACAGTGAGACCAATGCAAATAGGTCTAGTCTACGACGCATTAAACTCAGAGAAGTTAGACGTTGCATTAGGTTATTCTACAGATGGTCGAATTGCCGCGTATGATTTGAAAGTACTTAAAGATGATAAACAATTTTTCCCACCTTATGCTGCGAGTGCTGTTGCAACAAATGAATTATTACGCCAACACCCAGAACTTAAAACGACGATTAATAAGTTGACTGGAAAGATTTCAACTTCAGAGATGCAGCGCTTGAATTATGAAGCGGATGGTAAAGGTAAAGAACCTGCTGTCGTCGCAGAAGAATTTTTGAAAAAACACCACTATTTTGATAAACAGAAAGGTGGTCATAAGTAATGGAAGGTAATTTATTACAGCAATTATTCAATTATTATGTTACGAACTTTGGCTATCTATGGGATTTATTTTTCAAACACTTATTAATGTCTGTCTATGGTGTACTTTTTGCAGCTTTAATTGGTATTCCATTGGGGATCTTGCTTGCAAGATACACAAAACTTTCTGGATTTGTAATTACAATTGCAAATATAATTCAAACAGTTCCAGTCATTGCAATGTTAGCTATTTTAATGTTAGTCATGGGCTTAGGCTCAGAAACAGTAGTTTTAACAGTGTTTTTATATGCGTTACTTCCAATTATAAAAAATACTTATACTGGTATAGCTAGTGTTGATGCGAATATTAAGGATGCTGGCAAAGGTATGGGAATGACACGCAATCAAGTGCTACGAATGATTGAATTACCGTTATCTGTTTCGGTTATTATCGGTGGCATTCGTATTGCTTTGGTTGTTGCGATAGGTGTTGTTGCCGTTGGATCATTTATAGGAGCACCTACGCTTGGTGACATTGTGATTCGTGGTACAAATGCGACGGATGGCACAACGTTTATTTTAGCAGGTGCGATTCCGATTGCTATCATTGCAATCATCATTGATGTCCTATTGAGATTTTTAGAAAAACGATTAGACCCAACGACACGACATCGAAAAAATCAATCTAATCATCGGCCGCAAAGTATTAATATGTAATCGTAGAAGATGTTTATAATTTAGCGATTCCGTTTCATGGTTTATAAAAATGAGGCTACTCAAGGAGCTCAAATAATCTTTGAGTAGCCGTTTTATAGGTTGTATTTGTATGCGTTTACACTAAAATAGCAATTATTATCACGAAAGTTTTTGGGTAAAAAGCGTTAATTATTGTAAAAATACTAAAAAATGAGATGTTTTATTTATAATTTTCTGCAAATTTATGATATTGTTTCTTAATATATCATATTAAAAATTTGTTTTTCTTAAACATAGGAGGCTTATCTAATTCATGGACACATCAAAACAATTTAGAGGTGACAACCGATTGCTTTTGGGTATCGTTTTAGGGGTTATTACCTTTTGGCTATTCGCGCAGTCACTTGTTAATCTTGTTGTCCCATTACAATCAACATATAGTAGTGACGTTGGAACGATAAATATCGCTGTTAGCTTATCTGCCTTATTTGCTGGTTTGTTTATCGTAGGTGCTGGTGATGTTGCTGATAAATTTGGTCGCGTCAAAATTACTTATGTAGGATTGATATTAAATGTTGTAGGTTCATTACTCATCATTATTACACCTTTGCCAGCATTTTTAATTATAGGTAGAATAATTCAAGGTTTGTCTGCAGCATGTATTATGCCATCCACACTTGCTATTATTAACGAATATTATATTGGTACAAGAAGACAACGTGCCTTAAGCTATTGGTCTATTGGTTCTTGGGGTGGTAGTGGTATTTGTACGTTGTTTGGTGGCTTAATGGCTACATATATAGGTTGGCGTTCAATATTTGTTGTTTCAATTCTATTAACATTATTAGCAATGTACTTAATCAAACATGCACCTGAGACTAAGGCAGAACCAATCAAAGGTATGAAAGCAGAAGCTAAAAAGTTTGACGTTATCGGGTTAGTCATTTTAGTAGTGACAATGTTAAGTTTAAATGTAATCATCACACAGACGTCTAATTTTGGTTTAGTTTCACCGTTAATTCTAGGTTTAATTGTAGTGTTTATCTGTTCATTAGTTGGTTTTGTATATTACGAAAATAAAATAAAGCATCCACTTGTTGATTTTTCAATTTTTAAAAATAGAGGGTACAGTGGTGCAACTATTTCAAACTTCTTATTAAATGGTGTAGCAGGTGGTGCACTTATCGTCATTAACACATATTATCAACAACAATTAGGATTTAATTCTTCGCAAACGGGTTATATTTCATTAACGTATTTAATAGCAGTGTTATCAATGATTCGTGTAGGTGAAAAGATTTTATCTCAACATGGTCCGAAACGCCCGCTATTACTAGGAAGTGGCTTTACAGTGATTGGGTTAATCTTATTGTCGTTAACATTTTTACCAGAAATGTGGTATATCGTATCTAGTATAGTTGGATATTTATTATTTGGTACTGGTTTAGGATTATATGCTACACCATCAACTGATACAGCAGTTGCTAGTGCGCCAGATGATAAGTCGGGTGTTGCTTCAGGCGTATATAAAATGGCGTCATCATTAGGAAATGCATTTGGAGTAGCAGTATCTGGTACGGTTTATACTGTGTTAGCAGCTAATTTAAATTTGAACTTAGGTGGTTTCACAGGTATGATGTTTAATGCCTTGCTAGCAATTGTTGCATTTTTAGTCATTTTACTATTAGTTCCTAAAAATCAAACGAATTTGTAAAACTGAAATGAAAGCAAGTTATTATGTAGGGATTTTAAAGGAAATTTTGTGAAAGTATGTATATCATACACACTTAATGTTGCGTATTGACGTTTAATGTTAGGTGTGTTCTTTTATAGACGATAAAAGCTGTGTGTATATTAAGCGAATGATTTTCAAATTGACGCTAATATGCGAAAGTAGTATTTTAAAAATGAACAACAACGATGAAGAGGGGTTTATAGGATGAAAATTGCAATTGCTGGATCGGGTGCACTAGGTAGTGGCTTTGGTGCCAAAATATTTCAAGCGGGATATGATGTCACACTTATTGACGGATATACATCTCATGTTGAAGCGGTTAAGCAACATGGATTAAATATAACGATTAATGGAGAGGCATTCGAGTTAAACATTCCGATGTATCATTTTAATGATCAACCGGACGAAAGCATTTACGATGTTGTCTTTCTATTTCCAAAGTCTATGCAATTAAAAGAAGTGATGGAAGCTATGAAGCCACATATTGATAATGAAACGATTGTCGTATGTACGATGAATGGTTTGAAGCATGAAGAAGTCATTGCGCAGTATGTTGCTCAATCACAAATTGTCAGAGGTGTTACGACTTGGACGGCAGGTCTTGAAAGCCCTGGACACAGTCATTTACTTGGTAGTGGACCAGTTGAAATAGGTGAACTAGTTGATGAAGGTAAAGAAAATGTTATAACAGTTGCTGATTTACTTAACGAAGCGGAATTGAATGGTGTCATTAGTAAAGATTTATATCAATCGATTTGGAAAAAGATTTGTGTTAATGGTACGGCAAATGCATTAAGCACAGTGTTGGAGTGTAATATGGCATCACTGAATGAAAGTAGTTATGCGAAGTGTTTGATTTATAAATTAACGCAAGAAATAGTGCATGTAGCGACGATTGATAATGTTCATTTAAATGTTGATGAAGTATTTGAATATTTAGTTGATTTAAATGAAAAAGTTGGTGCGCATTATCCATCCATGTATCAAGATTTAGTTGTTAATAATAGAAAAACTGAAATTGATTATATTAATGGTGCAGTTGCAACATTAGGTAAACAACGTCATATTGAAGCGCCAGTCAATCGCTTTATTACTGATTTAATTCATACTAAAGAAAGTCAGCGACATGCACAGGATTAATTAGTGTTTTTAGGTATGATTGCCAGGAAATGACAATCACGTGATAATTACGGTCATTATTAAAATTGAAATGTAATAAATAAAGAACAGCAGTAAGGTACTTTCAAATTGAAATGATCTTGGTGCTGTTTTTCTTGATTGATCTTCGTCATAATTCAGATTTGTCATAGGTCTACGACATACTACTAGCATTTGTTAGACAGTTTTTACGACGACACTTTGAAAAATTTTGAGGCAAATCATTTGGAAGTCTCATGTGAATTTTGTACACTCATCAAGCAAGTAATTATATCAAAAAGACAAATAGAGAAAAGGTGTTTATAATGAGTAAAATTTTTGTAACTGGTGCAACGGGCCTTATTGGCATTAAATTAGTTCAAAGACTAAAAGAAGAGGGGCATGAGGTTGCTGGTTTTACTACATCTGAGAATGGTCAACAAAAGCTAGCTGCTGTTAATGTAAAAGCATATATTGGTGATATATTAAAAGCTGATACTATTGATCAAGCGTTGGCAGATTTTAAACCAGAAATCATTATCAACCAAATTACGGATTTAAAAAATGTTGATATGGCAGCAAATACGAAAGTACGTATTGAAGGTTCTAAAAACTTAATTGATGCGGCGAAAAAGCATGACGTTAAGAAAGTAATTGCCCAAAGTATTGCCTTTATGTATGAACCTGGCGAAGGATTAGCAAATGAGGAAACTTCACTTGATTTTAACTCAACTGGTGATAGAAAAGTAACGGTTGATGGTGTGGTTGGTCTAGAAGAAGAAACGGCTCGTATGGATGAATACGTTGTTTTACGTTTTGGTTGGTTATATGGCCCAGGTACTTGGTACGGAAAAGATGGCATGATTTATAATCAATTTATGGATGGTCAAGTGACACTTTCAGATGGTGTAACATCATTTGTGCATCTTGATGATGCAGTTGAAACATCTATTCAAGCTATTCATTTTGAAAATGGTATTTATAATGTAGCAGATGATGCACCTGTTAAAGGTTCTGAATTTGCAGAATGGTATAAAGAACAACTTGGTGTTGAACCAAATATTGATATTCAACCTGCGCAACCATTTGAACGTGGCGTAAGCAATGAGAAGTTTAAAGCACAAGGTGGTACTCTGATTTATAAAACTTGGAAAGATGGCATGAATCCAATTAAATAATCGGTTTCTGCATATAGCATGTTAATAATGAAGACTTGTTCAAATCGCTAATCCTCATACATAAATATGTATGTTGCGGATTGATGGGCGATTGAACAAGTCTTTTTTATGGTTTCTTAATTGTCGTTGTATGTAGTACTAACAGAATTGTAATTAACATACTGAATAATGCAATAAATGTTGTAGTTAACGTTAATTTAATTTTTATTGGCAGCCAAGTTAGTACAAAAGACCAGTTATTGCTACCGAGAATGAGATATGGTAATGCATATAATATGAGTGCTATAGCGATACATAAACATAAAGTTAGCCAACTTAAAAATGTGGTAAGTTTTGATTTGCGCAGGATGATTTTCCCGTGACGCATTTGCCAAGCACGATAAGCTGAGAATATAAATGCTAATAAAATAAGTGTTGTCATCAAAACGGTAACAATATTAAATTGATCTTTATATTGATTGAGCATAGACGCAACTGTCGAATATCGCTTGTGATTTACAATTTGTGTGTTAAGATGCTCAACTAATTTGGGTACATATTCCGAATTTAAATTTGCAAGCACAACAATTCCATAATTTTGTTTTGGATTTAGTAAAATAAATGATGAAAAGTTATCGAGCGTCCCTGAATGAAACACTAAATGTTCATCATTATTGGTAAACCAGCCGGAAGCATATGCATTGGCATTAGGTTCACCAATTGTTGATGATAAATTTTTATGTGATTGTTGAACTAATGATTTGTATTTATCAGGTGGATTAAGTTGGAATTTTATCCAATGTTCCAAATCTTCAGTTGATGTCATCATATATGCTGATGGTGTATCCCAAAGGTTAAATTCAGGTTTAGAGACGACAGGTGTCGAACCTTGTAATTCGTAGCCAATAGCATCATGTTTTGATTTATTATTAGTTTGTTTGAATGATGTATGTGTCATATGCAAAGGCTTGAGCCATGAATTTGTAATATATTTTGTATAGGATTGCTTCGTAACGTTTTGGATAATTAAACCTAATAAATCATAGTTCATATTTGAGTATTCAAATTCTTCTCCGGGCTTATGATGTAATTCATCACCCATAATTGCACGGGTTACATCATTTAAACGATTATTTTTATTTGTTACGGAGTCTTCGCTTGTAATATCACTAGGTATACCACTTGTTTGAGCCAAAAGTTGCTTAATCGTAATAGTTTCATTTTGACCATTATAGTTCATTTTAAAATGAGGCACATGTTTGGATACGGCATCATTTAAGTTTAATCGACCTTCTTGAGCTAATTTTAAAATTGCAAGACCTGTGAAAGCTTTCGTATTAGAAGCAATTTCATACTTTGTTGTGGGAGAAGCTTTGACTTTTTTATCAACATCTTGATAACCATAACCTTTATTTAAAAAAACTTTGCCATTTTTTACTATTAAAATTGATGCTCCAGGAATATGTCCCTTTTGTAAATCATGCTCGATAATTGTATCTATTTGTTGTTGCGAATCATTGGTTAACCGTGTCTTCGTATTGCTATTAAATGTTATATATATAGCAATTGAAATGGCGACTAAAATGATAATAGAAATGGATAGAAAATACAGTTTTTTAGTAGTCATAAACGTTCCTTTTTATATGTTAAATTTACTTAAGTGCCTAATGAGATTTATTTTATTATACCAGTTCTATTGAATAAATTAATTAAAGAGGTATATTTACCATTATTTTTGACACCTTATATGTTAATAGGTGTATAATTACATAAAAAATATTAATTAACTCTCTATACTTTTTGGAAAGATAGGCGTATAGTGATATCCATCAAAAAGTATAAAAAGGAATAGGAGATTATGTTTAATCAATTTAAAAGACTTATTATAGGGCAACCTAAAAAAAACAGAGAACTAAAAGACGAAAAGATATCGAAGTTTAAAGGGTTAGCGATTCTTTCGTCGGATGCATTATCTTCAGTGGCTTACGGTCCCGAACAAATACTGATTACATTATCAGTAGTGGGTGCAGTTGCAACTTGGTATACTTTACCGATTGCAGGTGCTGTTCTGATCTTATTAGCTGCTTTAATTATGTCTTATAGGCAAATTATTTATGCATATCCTAAAGGTGGCGGCGCGTATATGGTGTCCAAGACCAATTTAGGAGAAAAATGGGGATTGCTTGCAGGAGGCTCATTATTAGTCGATTACATACTGACTGTTGCTGTTAGTATATCATCTGGTGCTGATGCATTTGTTGCTGCATTCCCAAGTTTATATGGGCATAAAGTACTGATTGCATGTTTACTGGTACTTTTTATTTTAATATTAAATTTACGTGGTTTAACTGAATCTGCCACCGTATTATCCTATCCAGTATATCTTTTCATTATAGGGTTAGTCATATTAATATTTATAGGTACTTTCCGTGTGGCGACAGGAGATATTCAACCACATATGCATGCATCAGTAGGAACTGCGGTTCCTGGAGTAACATTATTCTTGCTATTAAAAGCATTTTCATCAGGGGCTTCATCATTAACAGGTGTTGAAGCTATTTCAAATGCGGTAACCAATTTTAGAGAACCAAGTGCTAATAATGCTGTAAAAACGTTAATTGCTATGGGTTCAATTTTAGCGTTTTTATTAGTTGGTATCGTTGGTTTAGCATATGTTTATGGAATTATGCCACAAACGGAAACGACAGTTTTATCACAATTAGCTATGCAAATATTTGGTGATAATGCTGCCTTCTATTTTGTACAGGCAACGACCGTGATGATTTTGGTATTAGCAGCCAACACTGGATTTACAGCTTTTCCGATGTTAGCGGCTTCAATGTCTAAAGATAAATATATGCCTAGAATGTTTACTGTTAGAGGTGATCGCTTAGGCTACTCTAACTCGATTATTATTTTAGGTGTATTAGCCATTATTTTAATTATTGTATTTGATGGTATGACTGAAGATTTAATTCCATTGTATGCTGTTGGTGTATTTATTCCATTTACACTAGCACAATTCGGTATGGTTATTAAATGGATTCATGAACGTCCTAAGAATTGGTTAAGTAAGTTGTCTGTGAACTTACTTGGTGGTATCGTGACATTTATTGTTTTTATGATTTTACTCATAACTAAATTTAGCCAAGTATGGCCGATACTTATTTTCTTGCCGTTCGTGGTGATTTTCTTCTTGAAAATTAACAAACATTATCGAGATATCGCAGAACAATTACGTTCTGACATTGATGTTCTTAATGTGGACGTGGTAGATCGTAATTTAGCAATTGTGCCGATAACTAGTATTACAACAGCAGTTGATAAGTCTATTTATTACGCACAAATGCTTGCGAATAATGATGTCATTGCGGTACATGTATCATTTGGAGATGAAGATGAGAAAGCATTCCAAGAGAAATGGAAACGTCATTTCCCAGATGTAAGATTAGTTATTTTACACTCGGAATATCGCAGTATTATACGACCAATTTCACGTTTTATCGATAAGATTAATCGTAAAGCCAACGATCAAAACTATATGATTACAGTAGTGATACCAGAATTTATTACTAAGAAACGTTGGCATAATTTATTACACAATCAAACTAGTTTGCGTATGAAATTGTATTTAATTTATCAAAAGAATGTTAACGTATGTACAATTCCATTTAAACTTAAAAAATAGATTCTATAATCAAATCGGATTGATGAAAGGTTATTTACTTTTCATCAATCCGATTTTTTGATGTTGACTATAAAAACCCCGTACATATGAGATGATCATGACTTTGTCTCATATGTACGGGGGGTGTTGTTATGTCTTGCTTAATGTTTGGACTGTAAAGACAAGACAATTTCGTTGTAATTGATATTTTCTCGAATTTGAGCTGCAACGATATTGTTGATTTTATTTTTGCGAATTAATTCATCTAAAAGATGACGTTGTAAGTACAATGCTTCCAATTTGTGGTTGTGGAACATAGCTTGCGGTATGATTTGATTGCTATTTTCTTGACGTTCTTTTCGACGTTGTGCACGCCACTTTAATGAGCGACTCATATCATAGTAATGATTAATGACTAAGCTAACCTCAAGTACATTTGTACTATTTTGTTCTTCTTTTAAGCGTAAAATAATATTGTGATTCACAATACGCATAATTTTTTGAACATCTTTGAATGAATTTTCAAATTCTTGCTTTTTAGATTCTTTGTTTAAGGCTTTGTAGTGCTTTATCGCTTTAAGTCTAAGCCATAACATCTTGAAGAAGTTTGCAAATTTTTCAACAAATGATGCAGTACGGTGTGTCTCTGTTAATTCGACAATATTGCGGTAATTATTTATATCCTGATATGTTGCCTTACCTTTATCAATTAAACGCTCAAGTGTAGATGTTTCGATTACTTTTGCAATATCTTCTAAACGTTTGAGTTCTTTTGTATTTTGATTATCAGGTTCTGAATTTAATAAAAATAACAATTCTCCATAGTATTGGGTTAATACTGGTCGATAATTTGTATCGTTTTTGTCTTTTTTACTTTCGTTTTTAAAATGTTCGATAACTTTTTGGACAATGAAAATTTTGGCAGATTGATAAGTCATACCTTTAAAAGTAGTATCTTCGGCAGATGGTGTAATTAAAGGTAAAACAATTTGCGCTAAGATTAAACTAATTAATACCATGAAAGATGCAATAAACAATAAATCATTACGGTATTCGAATGCTTGTCCTTTTGTAATGATAAATGGTAATGTAAGTGCCATTGAAAGTGAAATTGTACCGTGAATACCACACATGGTCATAATAAATGCGTAACGCACACGAGAAGGTGGTGTTTCATGTGAATCATGTTCCTCGTCTAGATAAGATTGTATATTTTTCGGGAAATAAAAATCTTTGTACCAGAAATAAACCCAAACAAATCGACATGCATAAATTGCAATAGCGATTAATATAGTGATCAATATTAAAAATGAAAAGTTGTCCGGCTCTGTTTGGAAAATATCTATGACTACAGTAGGAATCATAAAACCTAATACAACAAATACAAAACCATTTAAGGCATAACTAAATGTGTTCCAAATTTGATGGTAATTCATTTGTAGTTCCGTTTGTGCTCTAATTAAACGGTCGCGTTCTAAACCATGGATTAGACCTGCGATTACAACTGCAATGATACCTGAAGCATGAACTTCTTCTGCTAAAAAGTATACGACAAAAGGTGTTAATAATTGAATAAAAGTTAAGGTATTGTTATCTTTTAAACCTTTATTAGCGGTTAAGTCTATACGTATTCTAACGACAACGAATCCAATAATTGCACCAATAAGTACACCTAGTATTGTTGAAATGATAAATTGTTCAACAGCTTGGAATAATGAAAAGGTACCAGTTACTAATGCAGTAACAGCAATTTTAAATGAAATGATACCTGCTGCATCATTGAGTAAAGATTCACCTTCTAAAATCGTCATAGAACCTTTAGGTAATAATTTCCCACGTGTAATAGCAGATACTGCTACTGCATCAGTAGGACATAAAATTGCTGCTATTGCAAAAGCGGCTGGCATTGGTAAGGCAGGCCAAATCCAATGTATAAAATAGCCAACACCGACTACAGTTGCAAACACTAGTGCCATTGACATTAATAGTATAGGTTTACGATATTCTAATAATTTTGTTCGAGAGACGTGGGTACCTTCCACAAAAAGTAGTGGCGCGATAACGGCAAACATAAATACTTCAGAATTGAATTGGAAATCAACTTGTATTGGAATAATGAAAATAACGACACCTAATGCAATTTGAATAAAGGCAGTAGGAATTTGTGGGAATCGATTATTGATAACCGAACTAATAATCACAGCAAAAATAAAAATTAAAAATGCTTCTAATAGTGCCATACAATACTCCTCAAAATTTTAATAGTTAATATTTTATCACTTTTAAGGCATAATGACATAGATATATTGATAAAATGAAGTTATTTTCAAAAAAACTCTAGTATCGGTTGAACTGATACTAGAGCGAGATGTTTAAATTATTGATTGTCATATCTGAAATGACCGCTGTCATTTTGTCGTTGTTCATACGCGAGCTTTTCAGCATTCGTTTTGTATTTTTTATAAAAGAAAAATAAAAATATAAACCAGAATGGCGAAATATAAATAGCTGCTCTTGTTTCGTCACTAAAGAATAATAAAATGAATACAAAGAAGAAGAACGCTAGAATAATGTAAGCAATAGGCTTACCACCAATCAACTTAAATTTACTGTTTTTGTGTGCCTCAGGATGCTTTTTCAAATACATTAGATAAGCGACAATAATCATTGCCCAAACAACTAAAAACAACACAGTTGATAACGTTGTAACGTATATGAATAGTTGAATTGCATTAGGAAAAATATAATTTAACAAGGCTGCTATAAGTAATGCAATTGATGAAACTAACATTGATAAATAAGGCACGCCATGACTATTCGTTTTATTTAAAACTTTAGGACCTAACCCTTGTTGTGACAGTCCGAATAAGATACGACTATTCGAATAGATTCCACTATTTGTAGCAGAGGCCGCGGCAGTTAGCACGACAAAGTTAACGACACCTGCTGCAAATGGCACGCCGATTAATGTAAAGAGTTTAACGAAAGGGCTACTATTTGGATCGATATCATTCCAAGGTATGACTGACATAATTACTAATAGACCACCGATATAGAATAATAAAATACGGATAGGTACATTATTAATTGCTTTCGGTAAGGTTTTTTCAGGATCTTTCGTTTCACCAGCAGTTACACCTATAAGTTCAATACCAATGAATGAATATACAGCAATTTGGAATGACATTAAGAAACCAAATGTTCCTCCAGGGAACATGCCGCCGTGACTGATTAAGTTTGTGAATGATGCAGGCCCATAATGTGTTTTAAATGAGAAAAAGATTAATACAAGACCAACGATAACCATCGCAATAATTGTGACAACTTTAATAATCGAGAACCAAAACTCCAGTTCACCAAATAATCTGGCACCTAATAAGTTGAAGCTAATCAAGATTAAAACAATAAATAGCACGGTAATCCAATTTGGGACTTGTGGATACCAAAATGCAAAGTATTGTCCCATCGCAGTTAGGTCTGACATACTTGATACAATCCAACATAACCAGTAAGTCCAGCCAATGACAAAGCCACCAAAAGGGCCTAAATATTCATTTGCAATATCAACAAATGAATTAAATCTTGTATTGCTCAACAACAATTCGCCTAATGCGCGCATAAAAGCGAATAGTACAACCCCAATAATCATGTATGTGAATAACAGTGATGGACCAGTTAAAGATATTGTTTGACCTGATCCTAGGAATAACCCAGTTCCAATTGCGCCCCCAATTGCTATCAATTGGATGTGTCTGTTATTCAACTCTCTATGCAATTTTCTTGCCATAATTTTCCTCCTCAGGATAAAGCAAATAAAAAAGTTGTGTGTAAGCGTTTTCTTAATTATAAATACTAAAGAAATCCATTTAATAAAGCAATTATTTTTTTAAATATAAGAAAAAACATTTGATAGGCAAGGGTATGATAACTAAAACTTATCGATTTTTTGAAAAGATATAAGTTTTTATGCAAAAATATAAAATAATCATCTAAATGAAGCAGTTAACTATATATATTAGATAAGCTATGGCATAATAAATAACATTTTAATTTGAGTAAAGAAGGTATGGGTATGAAGATAGGGACAATCGCCGATTTACATTTTGATCGTCATAATAAAAAAACATCCAAAGATTACTTAGAGGCATTGGTTGAAATAGTTAAGTATAAAAATTTGGATATATTGTTGATTGCGGGAGATATCTCAAATCATTATCAATTGACGCACCAATTTATAACGCAATTGACAAAACAATTAGATATACCTGTGAAATTTGTTCCTGGAAACCATGATTTATGGGAAGTTGAAAGTATGACTACGCAAGACATTTGGAATAATTATAAGAGTATGTCACAGTGCTTGGTAGGAAAACCATTTATAGTAAATGAAGAATGGGCAATAATAGGACATACAGGTTGGTATGATTATAGCTTTGCAGCACAACGATTTTCATTAGATGAGTTACAAAGAGGAAAACATTATGGTGCGACTTGGCAAGATAAAGAACGAATATCTTGGGGCATATCAGATCAAAATTTATCTAAAATAGCGGCTGAACAAGTGAAGAAAGATATATTAGAAGTAGGAAATAGACGAGTGATTTTAGTCACACATGTTGTGACGTACCCTGATTTCATTGTTCCTATGCCGCATCGTATATTCGATTTTTATAATGCATTTATTGGGACAAGTGATTTCAATCCTTTGTATGCGATGTTCGATATACCATATAGTATTATGGGCCATGTTCATTTTCGGAAAAGTGTGATGGATGATGGCAGATGTTATCTCTGTCCGTGTCTAGGCTATCCAAGACAATGGCGTTCAGAAGATATTTACCAGGAAATAAATGAGACGATACAAATAATAGAAATTTAAAATGCGCAAACCTGACCCAGTTTGCGCATTTTATGTTTTACACACGCGAGTAATGTGTTTACTTACGTGTGTTTATTTTGTTGTTGATTTTCAATTGTATATGAATGTGGTTGCACATAAATGCACTTTCTTCCTGGTGAATTAAAGCTGTATTCCATTTTCTCTTTACGAATTTTAATAATTTGTTTGCGATTTGGAATGATGGCAGGTAAAACTAGGCCACGACGAATATGACTCCAAAGTGGATCGATATAATAGTAATAGTAATCATCGTACCCAATGAGTAACGTTACGTGAATATTTGAAACTTGTTTCGCTGGCTTGTTATCAAAGCGGAAAACACGTAGTAATGGTTTAGAACCAAGATTAGTATGGTATATTAACACAGGTTGACCTTGATCGATAATACCTTTAAGATCTTCTAAGGATTTACCAGTGCCGTCTACGATATTAGGATTGTATTTTTGTAAAAATGGTACATATGCTTCTGGAAATATTGTTTGATGATAATTGCCAAGCTTAATGAATAAGTGATGTCCAACATAACCTTTATGTGGATTGTTCGGATGTGTCGGCCAATGCCTCATAATTTCTGTAGCAGGGATATGTTGGTTATTGTATTGCAACATCATGGCTGCGGAAACACCTTCACACCCCATGACCATAGGGATAGGAAATAGCTGACTGATAGGTTTAACTGGTAATATTTTTCGGTTCATAATATAGTCCTCGCATTGATTCAATAAATATTTAATATAATTATATAGCGTCAATGCAAAATGTCCTAAACATATGTTTTACATGAGTGAATAAAATTAATGGAGTGATTAAATGGAATATCAATTACAACAACTTGCGTCGTTAACGTTAGTAGGTATTAAAGAAACGTATGAAAATGGACGACAGGCTCAGCAACATATAGCAGGGTTTTGGCAAAGATGTTATCAAGAGGGAGTAATTGCGGATTTACAGTTAAAAAATAATGGTGATTTAGCCGGGATACTTGGCTTATGTATACCCGAATTAGACGGTAAGATGTCATATATGATTGCAGTTACCGGAGATAATAGTGCTGATATTGAAAAATATGATGTCATAACATTAGCAAGTTCAAAGTATATGGTATTTGAAGCACAGGGCTCAGTACCTAAAGCAGTTCAACAAAAAATGGAAGAGGTTCATCACTACATACATCAATATCAAGCAGATACGGTAAAATCAGCACCATTTTTTGAGTTGTATCAGGATGGTGATACTACAAGTGAAAAATATATTACAGAAATTTGGATGCCTGTTAAAGGGTGATTGAATAGAAATGTACTTGATATGAAGGCGTAATTTTAGTTGAAGATTGGATCTCATAATTCATAAAGAAGAACCCCGACAAAGATAGATATCTTTGCTAGGGTTCTAATTATGTTGAAGTGTTATGCGACATGTTGCTTTTTAATCATTTTAAAGTAAATGATTTGTAGACTGACTAATAGAATGGCTGTAATGAAGATAATAATCATATATGGTGATGTATTAAATTCGCCTTTTAAGCCAACTAATGGTGCAACAGCGCCACCTAAGATAAATTGGAATAAGCCAAGTAAACTTGATGCGTTACCACTGCCACCTGTTCGTTCTTCCATAGCCATTGTGAAACCAAGCGGTCCAATTGACGTCACAGGACACACATTTAAGAAGAATGCGATGAGTAAGACCCAAAGTGGTAAATGGAATGTAAGTGTCAGGATAATTAAAGCAACACCTACCACTTGTATAATAGTTAAAATGATTAATAATAAGTGGCGATGTAATTTTTCTACTAATAAAGCAACGACTTGACTGACAATGATTAAACCTACACCGTTAACAGCAAACATGATACTAAATTGTTGGGGTGTCATATTATATAATTTTTGAGTAATAAATGGCGATGCAGATGAATAACTAAATAGCATTACATAAGTTAAACCTTGTAATAACATTGGAATAATAAATGCTGGTTTTTTCAAAAGACTTCCAAAGTCTTTAATGACGCTACTAAAATTCACCTGCTTTAATTCATCTTTAGATGTTTTAGGTAATTGAGAAGCGACGCCAATTAAAATGATGAGTGCCACAATAGTTAAAATTGTGAAAATAGAACGCCATGTTGCTACGGATAAAGCTAATCCACCGGCTAATGGTGCAAGAATAGTGATGATGCCATTAACTACCATTAAAGATGCTAAAAATTTAGCGAGTGCGTTGCCAGTAAATTTATCACCAGCAGAGGCTTTGGCAATAACGATGACGCCACCACCTGTCAAACCTTGAATAAATCGTAAAGTTAAGAATAATGGCAATTGATCAACAAACATAGACAAACCTGATACCAAAATGAAAATGATTAAAATGGATACAGCAATCCGTTTGCGACCAAAAGCATCGGATAAAGGTCCAAAGATAAATTGGCCTAGTGCAAGACCAATCATTGTGAATGATAATGTTAATTGAATTTCTGATGTAGTAGAACCAAAATCACCTTGCACTTTAGGTAATGATGGTACGTACATATCTATAGTTAGTGGGCCAAAAGCGGTCATGACGCCTAACGTAATTAGCAATAAAAATGAAAAATGCTTCGTTTTGGTTTTCGAAGATTGCATGATCAGACTCCTTTAAATGATATAATTATATAAATTATATACGTTTTGTGTGTATTTGTATGTAGTTAGAATACAAGTTTATAAAAAAAATCCCTATACTCTTAATGCATCATCACGAATAACTTAGTGATACAGATAAAGTATAGGACTTAATTAATTTATATACTTATTGAAAGGTGAAATAATTAATTGCCACCACCATTGTCATCTTTAAATAGACTTTCTAATTTTGATTTAATACTGTCGAATTTTGTATTAATATCATTTAACATGCTTTCAATTTTACCTTGGCTTGCATTGTTTTTAAGTGCATTATTTGCCTCTGTCAATTTGTTGATTTGGTCTTGATAAAATTGAGTTAGCTTAGAATCAGCTTTGTTTTGTTCTTGCTGCTTCAAGTTGTCGATTTGATTTTGTAAATTTTTAATAATGTCATCAGTTTTTTGGTTGTTTTTAATATTTTCTTTAGCATTATCGACTTGCTGATTAATTTGGCCGTCTTGATTTTCAACTTGTTTTTTATAATTTTGAGAGACTTTAGGGTCATTACTAACTTTATCGCTATCATTGTTAAGTAAGGCGCGTGTGACAAAAATAGCGACAATAATTAAGAGAATAGCAATAATGATATATAACCATTTTTTTGAACGGCGTGATTTCTCGTTTTCTTCTTCAAGAATTTGTTCTCTTCGATAATCTCTACCGTTATAGTATCGTTCCGGGTGCTCTTCAGGATCGCCTTTAGCATATTGTTGTCTATACGATGCGTCTTCAGATTGACGACGATGATTTTGGTTTTGATTGTCGTATTGATATGAATCACGGTATTTATCAGTTCTTTTCATGGGTTTCACCTCATTCAAGTTTTAACTGCAAATAATAAAGCTGATGATTTACTTTGACATTATTGTAATTTCAGAATACGAGCAATGTCAGTTGCAGTGTTTAATAAATTTTGTTCGCTATTTTGTAGGACATCTTCTAAAGTGCTAGGTGAAGAGATTATAGAATAGGCACTATCAATACCGAAATCGTAAACATGTTGATAATTTTCGCCTAGACTGCCACAAATCGCGATGACAGGAATATGATATTGTTTTGCAGCTAACGCAACGCCTACGGGTGTTTTACCAAAGATGGTCTGATAATCCATGCGTCCTTCTCCAGTAATAACGAGGTCTGCATCTTTAATTCTTTGATGAAAATCTGTAATGTCAAAGACGACATCAATACCTTTTGTTAAAGTTGTCTCACAAAACGCTAATAATGCTGCGCCCATACCGCCAGCTGCACCAGAACCTGGTATTTGATTAACGGACTTTCCTGTGCACATTTTTATCTTATCATGATAATGCGACATTGCGAAATCCAACTTTGGTATCATCTTTGCATCAGCGCCTTTTTGAGGACCATAAATATAGGTAACACCATTTTCACCCAATAAAGGATTTGAAACATCGCAGGCCACTTTAAAAGTCACTTCTTTTAATCGCGAATCTAGATTGGTTATATCGATTTGTGCAATGTGAGCAAGATTAGCACCATTCATTTGTAATAAGTCCCCGTTTACATCAGTAAACTTTACGCCTAGTGCACTTAGCATACCTGTACCACCATCATTTGTTGCACTGCCACCAATCCCTAAAATAATGGTCTTAGCACCATGATTTAATGCATCTTTAATTAGTTCACCGGTACCATATGATGATGTGTATAAAGGATTACGTTCCTCTTTTTCTAATAAATCCAAACCTGACGCTGCTGCCATTTCAATAATTGCAATTTGTTGTTCGTCTGCGCGTGCATAACATGCTTCAATAGGTCGCATTAAAGGGTCATTAACGATGACTGTATACTTAGTAGCACCTGTTGCATGCATTAAAGCATCTGTGGTACCTTCACCACCATCAGCCATCGGAATGATATCATAATGAAGGGTATTCCCATAAACATTAGTAAATGCCTGTTTTATAATATTGCCAACTTGCTGTGCGGTCATACTTTCCTTAAATGAGTCAGGAGCGATGACAATTTTTTGTAATTGCATAGTAGACATCCTCTCATTACTGTTGTCGCTCTTATTGTATATAAAATTACTATTGAACTAAAGTAATCTCTATAGTGCTAATGAGTCGCACGATAAATCAGTTACATTATAATGGCGTATAAGGATGAGGGGAAAGAGACTAAATTTGCTGTGAAAGGGTATAAAAACTGAAATAAGTATATTTGAAGAGAAGCGGATTGGCTCGCATATTCGAGTATGTTGGAGAACGCAGTTATACATATATTTTGATGTTGAGGAGTTACACATATGAAACTAACACAAACGCATGCTGAAATTTTAAAATTTATCATTGTTGGCGGCATTAATACGTTAAACTATTATGTTGTCTATTTATTGCTGTTAAAATTATTACACATTGAATATATGATTAGTCATATTACCGGATTTATAGTCGCTTTTGTGATTTCGTATTATTTGAATTGTTATTTTGTTTACAAGGTAAAACCTACTTGGAGAAAATTCATTAGTTTTCCAATTACGCAGATTGTCAACGTAAGCTTACAAACAGTTTTATTATATGTATTTGTATCCTGGCTAAATTTGCCAGCAGAAATTGCACCATTTGCTGGTTTAATTATTACGATACCCATCACATTTATATTATCTAAATGGATTTTAAAAGATAGCAATTAAATTAGCGTAAACCACTAAAAAACGCTTTACTCGAACTTTAATATTGCGTGAAATATAATAAATAAATGATATAATATAATGGTCGCCTAACATCTCGGGCGTTACTTTAACGCAGAGAGGAGGTGTATGACGGATGTTCAATTTATTAATTGACATCATGACTTCAGCTTTAAGCGGCTGTCTTGTTGCGTTTTTTGCACATTGGTTACGAACGCGCAACAATAAAAAAGGTGACAAATAACCAACACCTAAATAAATCCCCTCACTATGGCAGTAGTGAGGGGATTTGGTGTATTTAGATGTTCAATTTATTATGTAACTAATTATAGCATTGATGAACAAGGTGTGCAATGTATTTTTGCAATATTACAATAAATGAATTTAATTGTATTAGAATTAAGTATTTCGAAAAATGATTTAATAGTTGAGTCATAGGATCATTAGATAAAGCGAATAATCAATTATAGGGACATTGGGATACAAATCAATGTACTAGACTCTACAAGGCTATACTCAGGGACCCAACATAGAGAAATTGGATCCACAGTTTCTACAGACAATGCAAGTTGGCGGGGCCCCAACACAGTAGCTGGCGGAAAGTCAGCTTACAATAATGTGCAAGTTGGCGGAGCCCCAACATAGAGTTTTACTCATGTATTCCTATTTTTAAGTACATATTAGCTGTGGCTAAGGATAAAGAATCATTACATAATAAATCATTAGTGGCTCTTTATCATTTCTGCCCCATAACCTTGTGAATTTTTAAAAGAAATGTGTCACAAATCCACGCGACATTGATAATCGTTATCAACTAATATATGATGTACTTGTAATAAGTATTGATTTTTAACAAATAACAAATTTATATTATGTATATCATCCAGTGAAATAAATAATATAAGCGGCTTAATTTAGATTATTAATTGAAAGGAGTTACATATACGATGAACAATCAGACAAATTGGATAAAGATACTCAGCGGATTTGCTTCTGATAGTAAATGGAAAATTATGTTATCAATTTTGTTGTCTATCATCAGTGTCTTTTCTGGATTAGTTCCATATTGGGCAGTCTTTAAAATTATTTTAATGATGATTAACAATGCATATACGATTAATTCGATTATGGTTTATATCTTTATTGCTTTAATCGCTTATATTTCACAAGTGTGTTGTTTTGGAGCGTCAACGATGCTATCACATATTACGGCATATGAAATTTTATCTGAAATTCGTAAAAAATTAGCTCAAAAATTAATGCGTCTCCCTTTAGGCGTAGTGGAATCTAAGAAAATAGGTGAATTAAAAAATATATTTGTCGATAAGGTTGAAACAATAGAATTACCTTTAGCACATATGATTCCTGAAGTTATAGGAAACTTACTTTTGTCAGCTGCTATCTTTTTATACATAATGCTCATTGATTGGCGTATGGCTAGTGCCTTATTAGTAACGATACCAATTTCAATTTTCGCTTTTAAAAAAGTTATGTCTGGATTTAATGAGACATATGCTGAACAAATGAAATCGAATAATTATATGAATAGCGCGATTGTAGAGTTTATCGAAGGCATTGAAGTGATTAAAACATTTAATCAATCTCAAAGTTCATATAAAAAGTATAAAGATGCAGTAGATAATTATAAGATTCACACTTTGAATTGGTTTAAAAATACATGGGGATATATGAATTTAGGTTCAAGTGTATTACCTTCAACATTTTTAGGGATTTTACCGGTCGGCATGTATTTGATATCTATCAACCAATTAAACTATGCGGAATTTTTCCTATGCATCGTATTATCTTTAGGTGTAGTAGCACCGATTAAGAATTTTACTAATTATGTAAATCATTTAAAGTCTATACAATACGCATTAACTGAAGTGAATCAAATATTAAGTCTAGAAGAGTTAGTATTGTCAACAAAATTTAAGAAGCCTCAACATTATGAAATTGCTTTTAATAATGTTGGATTTTCATATAACAAAGATAAGGACGATCTGGTCTTTAAGCATTTATCATTTACAGTACCAAAAAATAATTTCACAGCTATCGTCGGGGCATCTGGTAGCGGTAAGTCAACCATTGCCAAGCTTATATCACGATACTGGGATGTGACTTCAGGTGAAATTACGATTGGCGGTATAAATATAAAAGATATTGAATCGAAACAACTTAACGATTTAGTTGGTTTTGTTGGACAAGATAACTTTTTATTAAATCTTACTTTTAAAGAAAATATTAAACTTGGCAATCCAGAAGCTACGGATGAGGCAGTTGAAAAAGCTGCCAAGTTAGCACAATGTCATGAATTTATTGAAAAGTTGCCAGATGGATATGATACGAATGTTGGTACAGTGGGAGATAAATTGTCTGGTGGTGAAAAACAACGAGTCACTATTGCAAGAATGATATTAAAAGATGCGCCTATCATTGTATTAGATGAAGCGACTGCTTACGTTGATCCAGACAACGAACAAAAAATTCAAGAAGCATTAAATGTGTTGACGCAGGATAAAACATTGATTGTTATTGCACATCGGTTATCTACGATTCAACATGCAGATCAAATTATTGTTTTAGGTAAACAACAAATTTTAGAAAAAGGGTCACATCACTTATTGCTAAAATTAAACGGTAATTATAAGAAAATGTGGGATACGCACATGCATACAAAAGATTGGGGAATCAATACTGGACATAATTAAACTAATGAGAAAAGGAGGTCAAATATGTTTCAAATTACATTTAAAATTTTAAACTGGATAAGACCATATAAAGCAAGAATGATTTTAGGATTTAGCATGTCATTTTTAAATGCTATTTTTATTGCGTTACCTATCTTTTTAGCTGCAAAAATATTTAATAATGTGCTATCTCATAAACCTATTTATATGAAAGATATATTGAATGTTGTAATTATCATGGTTTTATTAGTGATTGGACGATTTATTACAGCATATTTCAAAAGCAAAAGCCATGAGAGCATCGCTTATGAAATGAGTGCGAAAGAACGTTTAGATATAGGGGATAAATTGAAAAATGTAAGGTTAGGTTATTTTAATTCGCATCATTCAAATGAGTTAACAACAATAGTAACAACAGATTTAACCTTTTTAGAAAACTTTGCTATGAAAATGGTGGACGTTGTTGTTAATGGATACATATTAATTACAGTACTCATATTGTCTCTACTTGTAGTTTCGTGGCAAGTATCATTATTAGCATGCATTGGCGTATTACTATCATTTTTTGCGATTCAATTATTAGAAAGAAAGAGTCGACAAAATGCGCCAGCGTATCATAATGTACAAAACCAATTAGTGGAAAAGGTATTGGAGGTTATTCGTGGTATTCAAGTAATAAAATCATTCGCGAAAGAAAATAAGAGTCTTAAAAGTTTTAACCAAGCAGTCAATGAAAGTAAACGTATAAATACAAAAATAGAAATGCAATATATCCCATTCAATTTATTGCATTTACTTAGTTTAAAAGTTGTTTCAATAATGATTGTATTAGTTGCATGCTTATTATATATGAATCATAGTATTGATTTACCTACCCTTATTATGATTTCAATTTTTTCATTTGTGATATTTGATAGTGTTGAAAATATTAATAGTGCTGCACACGTACTTGAAATGATAGATATGACGATAGATGATATTGAAAAGATAAAAAATGCTCCAGAACTGGATGAGAATGGAAAAAATTTGACGATTAAAAATGAAAATATCGCTTTTCAAAACGTGAATTTTTCATATGATGATAAACAAGTGATAAAGAATGTGAATTTTGAGATACCTACACAAACATCAACAGCAATAATTGGACCTTCAGGAAGTGGGAAATCTACATTATGTCACTTACTCTTGCGCTTTTATGATATCGATGATGGAAATATTCGCATCGATGGTGTTGATATTAAAGATATGACATTAAGTACGTTAATGTCGAAAATTAGTGCAGTATTTCAAAAGGTGTATTTATTTAATGATACGATTGAAAATAACATATTGTTTGGCAATCCAGGTGCAACGAAAGAAGAAATTATTCGTGCAGCGAAGCAAGCATGTTGCCACGACTTCATCATGTCATTACCTGAGGGATATCAAACAATGCTAAATGAAAAAGGTAGTAATTTATCTGGTGGAGAAAGACAGAGAATTTCTATCGCCCGGGCAATTTTGAAAGATGCACCAATTATTATTTTAGACGAAGCAACAGCAAGTATTGATCCTGAAAACGAACATCTCATTCAACATGCAATTGATGAATTGAGTAAAGGCAAAACGGTTATTACAATTGCACACAAACTAGAAACTATTAAAAATGCAGATCAAATTATCGTACTCTGTGATGGTGAAATAATACAAAGAGGAAGTCATGATGAATTAATTCAAAAACCAGGGATGTATCAAGACTTTATAACAATAAAAAGTAAGTCAGCAGGCTGGAAATTATAAATAATAGTTTAATATGGAAACAGAATGTGGAAATAAAAAAGGTGACAAATAACCAACACCTAAATAAATCCCCTCACTACTGCAATAGTGAGGGGATTTGGTGTATTTAGATGTTCAATTTATTATGTAACTAATTATAGCATTGATGAACAAGGCGCTCAACGTAATATTACAATTAATGGATTGTTTCACAACATGGTAAAGCTAGGATGTCTTTTTATTAAGAAATAATGCAATTATTAATTTCAACTGACATATTTTATCGAATCGCTGTTTATATCTGCCCGAATTCCGTAAGAAGCCTTAGTCATTTCAATAGCAAGGTCAAAATTTTGCCAAAATTTATAGTTATACTGAGAAGTTTAAATTCATGTTTTCTTGAAAAACATGCGCCTTAAATGTAAACTTATTAATTATAAAAGTTTACATTTGGATTGAGGTGCTTATTTTTTATGAGGATTTTTATTACAAGTACGAATACTGATGTAGGCAAAACCTATGTTACAAAGCATTTATACCATGCTTTGAAAAGACGTGGTCATCGTGTTTGTGTTTTTAAACCATTTCAAACTGAGGAACGCCAAGACGGGACGTTTCCAGATTTAGAAGTATTTAAAAATGAATGTGATTTAAGCTATGACATAACGTCACTTTATACTTTTAAGCAACCTGTATCACCACACCTTGCATTTAAAATGGCAGATCAAATTTTTCTAAATAAGCAGCGTGTATTAGATAAGGTAAAAGTTTTAGATAAGGAATTTGATTTTATCTTAATTGAGGGTGCTGGGGGAATTGCCGCACCAATATATGAAGGTACAGATGATTTCTACATGACTAAAGATCTAATCAATGATTGTGCAGATTGTGTCATCAGTGTGTTGCCTTCAAAATTAGGTGCTATTAGCGATGCCATTGTTCACCAAGATTATGTTAATCAGAATGTATCGGCGAGTAATTTTTTAATCATGAATCGCTATACAGACAGTTATATTGAAAAAGACAATCAAATGACGATTGGAAAATTAACAAATAAAACAGTCTATACATTTGAAGAATATGCCACGTATGAAAATTTCTCAGAAGCATTTTTAAAACAATTAATAGGAGTTAAAAATGAATTACACACAACAACTTAAACAAAAAGACTCAGAATATGTTTGGCATCCATTTACACAAATGGGTGTATATAGCAAAGAAGAAGCAATCATCATTGAAAAAGGAAAGGGTAGTTACCTTTACGATACGAATGGCAATAAATATTTAGATGGTTATGCATCGTTGTGGGTCAATGTGCATGGTCATAATAATAAGTACTTGAATAAGGTAATTAAAAAGCAACTCAATAAAATTGCCCATTCTACGCTACTAGGATCATCAAATATTCCGTCAATAGAACTTGCGGAAAAATTAATCGAAATCACGCCAAGTAATCTAAGAAAAGTATTTTATTCTGATACAGGCAGTGCGTCTGTTGAAATCGCAATAAAGATGGCATATCAGTATTGGAAAAATATTGATAGAGAAAAATATGCCAAGAAAAACAAGTTTATAACGCTAAATCACGGCTATCATGGCGATACGATTGGTGCGGTAAGTGTTGGTGGTATCAAGACCTTTCATAAAATATTTAAAGACTTAATATTTGAGAATATTCAAGTAGAAAGCCCATCTTTCTATCGCAGTAATTACGATACTGAAAATGGAATGATGACAGCTATTTTAACGAATATAGAGCAAATTCTAATTGAAAGAAATGATGAAATCGCAGGGTTTATATTGGAACCGTTGATTCAAGGTGCGACAGGCTTGTTTGTTCATCCTAAAGGCTTTTTGAAAGAAGTCGATAAATTGTGCAAAAAATACGATGTCTTATTAATTTGTGATGAGGTAGCAGTTGGTTTTGGGAGAACTGGAAAGATTTTTGCATGTAATCATGAAGATGTTCAACCGGATATTATGTGTTTAGGTAAGGCGATCACAGGTGGCTACTTACCACTTGCAGCAACGTTGACGTCTCAAAAAATTTACGATGCGTTTCTAAGTGATTCGCACGGTGTGAATACCTTTTTCCATGGTCATACATACACCGGAAATCAAATTGTTTGTACGGTTGCATTAGAAAATATAAGACTTTATGAAAAACGTAAGTTATTGTCACATATTGAAACGACATCATCAACACTTGAGAAACAGTTACATGCGCTGAAGCGTCATCGAAATGTTGGTGATGTAAGAGGTCGAGGCTTAATGTTTGGAGTTGAATTAGTTACAGATAAAGATAGTAAAACGCCGTTAGAAATTGAAAAAGTTGAACGTATTGTACGTAATTGTAAAGAAAACGGGCTAATGATTAGAAATTTAGAAAATGTCATTACGTTTGTGCCAGTGTTAAGTATGTCAAATAAAGAAGTGAAAACGATGGTACGTATTTTTAAAAAGGCAGTACATAACATTTTAGATAGGAAGTGTTAATATGAATTTGGCTAAATGCATATTACAAGGGGAACAATTAACAAAAGAGACTGTATTGAAAATTTATGAGGATACTAATATTGATACCTTAGATTTGTTAAATGAGGCGTATATTTTAAGAAAACATTATTTCGGTAAAAAAGTAAAATTAAACATGATTTTAAATGCTAAAAGTGGTATATGTCCTGAGAATTGTGGGTACTGTGGACAATCACGAGATATTAAACAAAAACAGCGATATGCTTTAATTCCAGAGGAACAAATTATCGATGGAGCAAAGGTGGCACATGATAATCATATTGGAACATATTGTATTGTTATGAGTGGTAGAGGACCGAGCGATAAAGAAGTTGATCATATTAGTAACACTGTAAGAACGATTAAATCTCAACACCCGCAACTAAAAATATGTGCATGTTTAGGATTAACGAATGACGAACAAGCCAAGAAACTTAAGTCAGCTGGTGTAGACAGATATAACCACAATATTAATACAAGTGAAAATTACCATGATAACGTCGTGACAACGCATAGTTATAAAGATAGAACAGATACGATAGAACTAATGAAAGCGAATAATATATCACCATGTTCTGGCGTGATTTGTGGTATGGGAGAATCTAATCAAGATATTGTGGATATGGCATTTGCTTTGAAAGAAATGGATGCCGACAGTATTCCGATTAATTTTTTGCATCCAATCAAAGGGACAAAGTTTGGAAGTATGGATGATTTAACACCAATGAAATGTTTAAGAATCGTAGCATTATTCCGATTAATCAATCCTACGAAAGAAATTCGTATTGCTGGAGGAAGAGAGGTCAACTTACGTTCGTTACAGCCATTAGCATTAAAAGCGGCGAATTCCATATTTGTCGGTGATTATCTAATTACTGGTGGGCAACCGAACCAATTAGACTACGATATGATTAATGATTTGGGCTTTGAAATTGATTATGACACTTGTGAAAATAAGGAAAACAAGAATGATGTTTCAAGAGCAAATTGATTTATTACAACAGAAAGGGTTATATCGGTCGCTTAAATCGGTAGGGTATATAGATAGACAGTATATTGAAGTAGAAAATAAGCGATGTACGAATTATACATCTAATGATTATTTAGGATTAGGACAAATAGCGTTTGATAAGGATGATTTCGAAAGATTTATGCGGAAGTATAGTTATCACTTATCAAGTTCAAGATTAATTAGTGGAAGTTCGACAGCTTATGAAGAAATTGAAACAAAGTTAGCAGGTTGGCTCGGATATAGTGCATGTACTATCTTAAATAGTGGTTATGATGCTAATTTGGCGTTATTTAATATTTTCAAAAATACAAATTGTGTCGTGTTTTCAGATCAAGAAAATCATGCGAGTATTATTGACGGTATTAAGTTAAGCGGTTTAGAAACAGTGATATATAAGCATTTAGATATTGCTGATTTAGAAAAAAGGTTAGCGGAATATCCTAATCAAAATAAACAAAAAATAATCATATCTGATAGTGTATTTTCAACGAATGGCGACGTTGTGGATATTGGTCAATTAGTCTCATTAAAGCATAAATATAACGCAACACTGATACTCGATGTTTCACATAGTTTTGGAATAGAGAATTACTCGAATTATCAAGGCATAGATATACTCACTTCTAGTTTATCTAAAGCATGTGGTGCATACGGGGGTGTGATTTTAAGTTCAAATGATGTTAAGGATATGTTAATTAATCACGGTAGACCACTCATCTACTCAAGTAGTTTGCCAATTTATAATTTGTATTTTATAAAAAGAAATATTGAAAAGTTAATAAATGCTGATGATAGACGCACTAAATTAAATAGTTTGAGTAAATATTTTAACCAAAAGTTAAAAGCACTCAATGTTAATTATAATAGTTCAAACTCGCCGATTAAGTTTATTGAGTTTGATGACATAGAAGCGGCTGAGAACATTCATCAAACATTATTAAAGCATCATGTGTTTACAAGTTATTTAAGGTATCCAACTGTGACTAAGCCAATGTTAAGAATATCATTGTCGTATTTTCATACTGAACAAGATGTAGATAGGTTGTTTGAAATTTTGCATCAAGAAGATTGAGGTGATCGTCATGTATAGTATAAAAATGCGTTCTAGCAATCAAGATGTTCATATTAGTGGTGCTGAAACGATTTGTGAGTTTGACAAAATAGAACAGACGGTACAAAGGTTTTATAATAAAGGTTTTTTTCATGAAAATGGGCAACCGGATTTTCTCAATATAAAAATACAAAAAATTATGGAACCGATTCAACAAATAAAAGCATTAAAAATTATTGAGGATGATAAAGCAAATCTCCAACATTTAACACAAGAATGTGGTGTAACTGAACAAGCGCTAAATCAAGGGATGACATATATTAAAAATGAAACGGTTTATACAGGAGCTATTATTCTATCTGCTATATCTGGTAAACGTTTAGATTCATTTGGACAAAGGGGGATTAGGGCAACACATTTTTCGTTTGAAGATATAAATAATAAAGGTGATCTTAATGAAAGAGTGACTGATGCCTTAGCAATTGCTAGTTGTATCAATGCGCATCCGTATGTCAAAGGAGAACTTTGTGTGTCCGATGACTTAACGTATACGACAGGTTATTTTGCCTCTGGGAAAATTGGTTACCATCGATTATTTGATATTAAACCAGTTAATACGAGATATGGAGGCAGAATAATATTTGTGGACGATCGAATTGATTTAAATCATTACATATCATTTTTAGAAAGCACACCGAAGCAAGTTGTTTATGAAACGGTATAGGGGTTTTAGTATGACATCAAAAGATATTACTCAAATTAGTGTCATTGCTGCGATTTTAACCATTTTGGCAGTTTTGAAAATACCATCCATTATACCAGGATTAGATTTTCAATTATCTGCACCGGCAGCATTATTAATATTAGCTTTCTTTGGAATTAAAAAGTACTTTTTAGGTGGGCTTTTATCAAGCGTATTATTGCTGATATTTGGCGTATTTAATCCAATTAATGTGATTATTTCGATTATATTTAGAGTTATAGCTATTGCTGTTGTTTATTTATTGAAAATAAATGTACTATCATTAGTTTTAGCAAGTGTATTAGGCAGTTTGGTATCTAGGCTACTATTATCTATTATTTTAAATTTACCTGTGTGGGTAGTGTTATTAAACGCGATTCCAGGCGTAATATTCACTTTAATTGTAGCTATTCCTTTATATCTCACATTGAGAAAAAGAATGGCAGTCTTACTAAGATAATAAATCAAAACACGGTCGTCACAATTACTGTTGGCGACCGTGTTTTACTAGTTATTTATTGTTTTCAGTTTCTTTTGTATCTAACAATTTCACTTTGTGATTTTCCCAATCAATTTCATATGTTGATTTAAATGTTCTAGTTTTAAAGTTTTTATAATTTGCGCCTGCCCAGTAGAAGCCATTCCAACGAATTTGGTATAAATCCATTTCACGTTGATAAGTTACTGTAATTTTAGATTTTTTAGCGCCATCTTGTCTGTGTGATAGTACGCTTAAAAATTCTGGATTGAAGTTACTTCTAGATAATAATGGCATTTGGTGTTGCGCTATGAAGTTTTGGCCAGCGTATGCACTGCTTTGTCTGCCAGCTAAGAAGAGTTCATTACCATATGTTGGGTGGAAGCTATCTCGTCCATAAGGTCCCCAACCATTATTCATAATTTTATGTGCTTCAACTCCCCAGCCAACATTTTTATAATTTGTGTTGCGACTTAATGTTGTTCTGTAACTTTCTTGTTTATAATTAATTGTTTCAGAAAAAGCTGTATTTCCATTAAGTCCACCAGATAAACCATTAGAGATACTAATGTCACCACCAAATGTATAGCCTAAAGTATTTTGAACTTGAAACTCTTCATTTTGATTTTTTGGTGCATAATCAACGACGTTTACTGAATCATTAGATTGTGAGCTTATAGATACATTGTATTTAGCTCCCCAATATAATTTTGAAAAGTCATAGTCATTAGGATTAGGTTTCACAAAGCCTGAGTTAATATTCCCAGTAGCTTTAAGTACTAAAGTATCTTTATCATAACTTTTATCTTTGATGAAATTGAATGTTAAAATCTGTGAAATTTTAAATTTATCAGAATCTGCTGTGGCTGTTGTTTTGTATAAAGTAACTTTGTCATCGACTTTTTTTACGCTGACTGGTGTGATTTTGCCTTCAGCATTAGCAGTACCAGAAAGTAATAATAATGCCATAGATGTAGCAACGGATGATTTGACTAATTTATTCATTTTCATATCAATTCTGTCCTTTCACCTTGATTTCATGAGTCTTCCAATTGACCTCGTATTTCACAGTATAGTTTCTATTTACAAATGCATTATGGACTCTATGTCCGTCTAAATAACTGTTGCCATAATGCGTTGATCTTTTAATGGCATGAGTGACATCCATGTTTCTTCCGTAAGTAATTTCAAATTCGCTTGTATCGCTTGAACCTTTTTCATGAGATGCTGTGGCGATAAATGAAGGGTTAAATCCACTTTGTACAAGAGGTGGTAACTCACTGTCTGGAACGAAATAATCTCTAGGATCTTTACTATGAGGTTTGTAGCCTACAAATAAATCGCTATCAAATGCTGATTTTTGACCTGATTCAGTGGCGAATGAATTCGCTTTGACGCCCCATAAAACACTTTTTGAGTTTTGTTGTTCTACTTCACTTACATAATTTTGTTGTGTATAGCTAATCGATTTAGAATAGTTAAATGATCCATTACCACCGAGTGATGGGGCTGATTGGAAATTACCACCGATATTGTATCCTAATGTCTGACTCACGTTTGTAGATTCAATTTTATTTTTAGGTAAATAATTAATTAAAGAAACATATTTATCATTTGTTTTCAAACCAATGTTATATTGGAATGGCCATCGCATAGCTTTAACATGATTAGTTTTTTTATAGTTGTAATATGTTGTTCTAGAGCTAATGAATCCTTGCATCTTTAATATCAAAGCATCTTTGTTATATTTCTTATCCTTCACAAAATCAAATTGAATATTTTGAGTCACGCCTCATTTATTACTTGTTTTATCTTCTGTCCTTTTGATAATTTCTATATCGCTTCCTTTACCGATGTCTTCAGTATCGTTGGCAGCTTTAGCATTTTCTAATAACGGATTGGCAAGAGGGGCAAGTAAGCTCACAGATAAAGTTGTAGCTAATATTTTATTTTTAAGCATAAGTTTCACTTTCTTTCTATAATATTATTTAACTTAATTAAATAATAATATATTTTGAACGTTATTATAATTAACTGTTCATTAACAATTGACCATTATCAACTTTTTTTACAATTAAGTTAAAAATGCCATAATTCCGTTCAATTTAACCTTTTTTGTTTGGAATGCTAAAAGCTAATTTTGTGAGAAATATAGTTAATAAAACCTTGGTATTGTTGACAGTTGTAAACAATTTAAGGTAACCGATTGCACGAATGTCTTGCTTTTATTTTTAATTAATGTTTGTAAAATACAAATTGTTCTTTTTTACAATTTTTGATGAATCCATCTAAAAGTTAATTATTTATTAACTTGAGAATATTTATTTAAGTTTTCAAGTTAAATTGCTTCATTTGTATTATTTGTGTATCTACTATGGTGCGATACTTTGTTCTTATAAAAATCAGTTGTTATTATTAAATTTAATGTAAGATAAAATAATTTAATGTTATGAGGCTCGTTCAATATGTTAAAAAATCCTGAGACAAGTATGAAGTGTCCCAGGATTTTATAAAATGATTGAACTGTTTACTTAGGTGTGATGCTTTTAATTTTTACTTCATGTGTTTTCCAGTTCACTTCATATTTAACTGTAACGTTTCGGTTTTTAAAAGCATCATGTTTTCTATCAACGGCTAAACGATGTCTTGTCACATATGCATATGTAGCATCCATGTTTCTGCCGTAAGTGATTTCAAACTCGCTTTTATCACCTTTACCTCTTTCGTGTGACAATGTTGTAATAAATGATGGATTAAAGCCACTTTGAATTAAAGGAGGTAGTTGATTATCTGGGACGAAATAGTCTCTTGCTGCTGGACCAGTTGGGTCTTGTGCAAATAAGTATTGATCATATGCAGATACTTGACCATTCGGTGTAACGAATGAATTTGCTTTCACTCCCCATTTAACACCTTTAGAGTTCTGACTTTCTACTTCAGTAACATAGTTCTTTTGATTATAACTAATTGTTTTAGAGTAGTTGAATGAGCCACTGCCTCCGATTGATGGCGCTGATTGGAAGTTTCCGCCGATATTATAGCCTAATTTCTGACTAACATCTGCTGAATCAATTTTATTTTTAGGAAGATAATTGATTAAATCAACATTAGAGTCTTTCGTTTTCAAACTGATATTATATTGAAATGGCCATATCATTCTTTTAATATATGGATATTTTTTAAGTCTGAATATGTTGTTCTAGAGCTGATGAAGCCTTGCATCTTAACAACTAGGGCATCTTTGTTATATTTTTTATCTTTTACAAAATCAAATTGAATGTTTTGAGTTATAGCTAATCGTTTGCTAGTAATGTCTTGTGTTCTTTTGATGATTTCTGCACCTTGGCCGATATCTTCTATCTTATTTTCTGCTTTAGAAATTTCTATAAATGGATTGGCTAAAGGGGCTATTAAACCAACTGCTAAAGTTGCTGTTAATATTTTATTTTTAATCATAGAAATCACTTTCTTTCTATTTAATTTTAAGTTCATATATATAATAATCTATTTGTAAGCGTTTTCGAATTAACTATTCGTTAAAAGTTAATTACTATCAACATGTATTGAAGAGACATTTTTAGTATTGTTAAATGATGTTTTTGCATTATGTTATGTTTAAAAGATTTATTGGTCGCAGGCGTTTATATAGCTACATAACTATGTTTTGCAAGTCTTATTCTATTGAATTGTTGTTTAATTAAGGTGCTTGAAGTGGAAGAGGAATGGATTGTGCAATAGATTGTGAAAATTTGAAGTTAATAAAGTTGAGATGATTCAACTAAATGATGAACTATTCGTTAACGATGTAAGGATTATTTAACAAGTTGCAGGTAAAAAAGTGGGCTGACAAATAGCGAAGAAACATTTAATTGATGGAAAATGAAAAAGAACCGCAGATTCGATTGAGAATCAGCGGTTCTTTTTAATCACGGTTTATTACGAAAATTATTTAAAAAATGATGTAAAACTAGAGAAGATATTTTTGATTGATTATTTCCAGAATGAAAATAGTTTAGTTATTGTATTTTTGATAGATGATGCTGTTTCTTGAGCTTTTATAGCTGCTTTTACTAATTCTGGCTTTTGGTAAAATGCGTATAACACTTTACCAGTGTTGATTGACTCAGTTACATAGTTTCTTACTTGTGCATATGATTTTTGTGCAAATCCACTATTTTCTTTTATTTCAAGTGGTTTAATGTATGAACCATAACCACTACCGATTGTTGTTAAAACTGTTTGGTCAATTAAACCTTTATATTGGTAATATTTATTATAGTAGTACTTTGCTGTATCATATTTTTCTTTATAGCTTTTATAAGTATCTGTTAAATACTTGTAACCATAGTTAAATGAATCTTTTAATGATTGGTAGTAACCTAGTAATTTAGATTGAGGAACCTCAACTTTTGGTGATTGAATTTGAGGAACTTCAACTTTTGGTGATTCTGCTTTAGGTTTTTCAATTTGTGGTGATTGAATTTGAGGAGCCTCAACTTTTGGCGCCACTTTCTTTTCAGCATCTTTTTGAGCTACTAATGCGTCTAATTGTTTCTGTAAATGCTCTTTTATATCCATAGGTGCTTTGTTAACTTCACGTTGTGCTAAACGTCTGTTTTCAATTGAATCTTTTTCATTTAATTTTGAGATTGCATCATTTGCTGATTTCACACGCTCATCATGACGAACGATTGCTTTTTCAATTGAAACTTTTTCTACAAAGCGGTTATTTTTATCGCGTAAATCTTTAGGTAATTTTGAGTTAGCTTCATATGCTGCTGATTTATCGTGTGGTGCTTTGTTATCTTGGAAATCTTTAATTGCTTTATCCGCATTTTCAATATTTTGACGTTCTTTAGCTTTAGAAGATTGTACTGATTCTACCCAAACTTGTTGGCTTCTATCAGGGTTTTCTTTAATTTGTGCAATGTAATTATTTTTTTCTTGTTCAGTTAAGTTATCATTTTTAAGAACATTGTAAAAAGCGTTTTGTTGTGCAACACGTCGGTCTGGGTTCTTGCTGTCTTTAAGTGATTCAGAGAATACTTCTTGTGCACGTTCTGGGTGTTCGCGTAATGTTTTGATGTATTGGTTACGTTGTTCTTCTGTGATACCTTTTAGATGTAATACTTGATAAAAAGCTTTTTGTTGATCTGTTACGTAGTTGTTTTGAGTTGTTTGGTGCTTAGTTGAAGTTTGTTGCGTGTTTTCACTCGCTTTTGCTTCCCCATTTGAAATCATTGTAGCTAAAGTAATTGTTGCTGCCCCAACTAGCAACTTCGAGATATATTTATTTTTCATGTGTATTCCCTTTCTTTTTACATATTAAATTTATTGTATGCTTTTAGAATTTATCACATGAGAATACAAATGGAAATTAACTAATTATTAACTAATGTTAACTAATAGATTAACTAGTGTTAACTATGTAAAAAAGCGTTTAATTCAGAACATTCAGCGTATTTTAAGTAAGGAAGTACTATATGGATAAATGCAATAGTTTGCTAATAAATAGAGGAGAAAATTGTCTTTCGAAGAGAGTTTGGTAGAGTAGAAATCACATTTGATTTGTCACTGAGGCACTTTTTCTTCTATATAATTAGGTCACGACATTAGATAGCTTCGCAACTAATGCATAGGGTCCCAACATAGAAACTTTCGAGACGAAAGTTAACAAGCAGGAAGAGTTGGGTACCTTTCTAACAAATAAATTTGAAGAAGACGAAGGAACGCAGTTGGACGTAAAACGTCAAATGCATAAGCCTTTCTAGCTCATAAAATTCGCAGAAAATAAAGGAACGCATTAGACAGCTTCGCTACTAATGCATAGGATCCCAACATAGAAACTTTCGAGACGAAAGTTAACAAGTAGGAAGAGTTGGGCGCCTTTCTAGCTCATAATATTCGCAGAAAATAAAGGAACGCATTAGATAGCTTCGCTACTAATGCATAAGCCTTTCTAACAAATAAATTTGAAGAAAGGCTAAAAAATATTTTTAGGGGTTGCGAATGAATAAATTAGTTTAATTTTATAAAAATCTATAAAAATTAAAAACGTTGTAAATTTAAAATAAATCATTCATAATATTGTTACTATACTAATTCAAGGTGGTTCAACGCATGTCTCATAATGAAAATCTTAAATTGGCGCAACGCGGTGCTTATTTGAGTTTAATTGTATATATAATCTTGTCTATTGTTAAGTATGTCACGGGTTTTGTCTTTAACTCTGCAGCTGTAAGAGCCGACGCATTAAACAATATGACAGATATTATCGTTTCTTTAGCTGTTATTATTGGATTGAAAATTTCAATTAAACCTGCCGATCGAAATCATCCTTATGGCCATTTGAAGTCTGAAAATATTTCTTCATTATTGGTGTCATTTGTCATTATGTTTGTAGGTATCCAAGTAGTTATTCAAAATGCACCTCGTTTGTTCAAAGAAGATGACGTTGTACCTAACGCAATAACAATTATCGTCAGCTTAATCAGTGGTCTTGTAATGTTGATTGTATTTGCAGTCAATCAAAGACTAGCGAAAAGAACGAAAAGTAGTTCTTTAAATTCTGCTGCCAAAGATAATTTATCAGATAGTTTAGTCAGCATTGGAACGGCGATAGGATTAATTTTTACGCAAATCGGTTTCCCAATTGTCGATATTATTTTAGCAACATTGCTAGGCTTACTAATCGTTTATACTGGTTTTGGTATTTTTAAAGAAGCAATTTTTATGTTGAGTGATGGTTTCAATGAAACTGAATTAGAAGCGTATCGCAATGATATTTTAGAAGTTGATGAAGTACAAGAAGTTAAAAGTATTAAAGGGCGTTACCATGGAAGTAGTGTGTTTATTGATGTCACAATTGTTGTAGATGCTAACCTTTCCTTAGTAGAAGCGCATCAAATTTGTGACAATGTCGAACATCATTTGCACAAAAAAGGTATTTCCTCAGTATACGTTCACCCAGAACCAGACCATCTATAATGTATTTAAACGTCTTCATAGATATATAAATATCTGAGGAGGCGTTTCTATTACATTTATTTTTAGGCATGCCTAAAAATATTTTTTAAACCTTAGAAAAATAGCGGACAAAGGTGTATAATATGATTTGTTATTAGGAGGTTATTGATTCATTTATGAATTAAAAAATGAAAATGGGGAATAGGATTTATGTATTTAATGTCTAGTGATAATTGATTTAATCATTGAATTTTAAAATATATTGAAAAGAAAATTGCTAAGATTAAATCATCTTAAAATATCCCTGAAATAACGTCCTAAAGATTAAAGGAAAGAGGTTATAAGTTATGCCAAAATTAATTTTATGTCGTCATGGACAAAGCGAGTGGAATGCTAAAAACTTATTTACTGGATGGGAAGATGTTAATTTATCTGAACAAGGTATTAATGAAGCGACTAGAGCAGGTGAAAAAGTAAGAGAAAATAACATTGCCATCGATGTAGCTTTTACATCGTTATTAACACGTGCTTTAGATACAACGCATTATATTTTAACTGAATCTAAACAACAATGGATTCCTGTATATAAAAGCTGGCGTTTAAATGAGCGTCACTATGGTGGATTGCAAGGCTTAAATAAAGATGATGCTAGAAAAGAATTTGGAGAAGAACAAGTACATATTTGGCGTCGTTCTTATGATGTGAAACCACCTGCTGAAACCGAAGAACAACGTGAAGCTTACTTAGCTGATCGTCGATATAATCATTTAGATAAACGTATGATGCCTTATTCTGAAAGTCTGAAAGATACTTTAGTTCGAGTGATACCATTTTGGACAGATCATATTTCACAATATTTGCTAGATGGTCAAACGGTATTAGTTTCTGCACACGGAAATTCAATTCGCGCATTGATTAAATATCTTGAAGATGTGTCAGATGAAGATATCATTAATTATGAAATTAAAACAGGTGCACCGCTTGTTTATGAATTAACCGATGATTTAGAAGTTATAGATAAATACTACTTATAAAAAAAGAGCTGCATGTACACAAGGAGTGAGTGTATATGCAGCTCTTAAATATGTGAAGTAATGTAAGGAAATAGTTAAGTATAGAGTTTATATTAACGAGCTAGGGATACTCGAAAATATAGTTAGACATACAATATAGTCAAATTAAAACAATTATTTCGCTCTTTTATGTTGTTTAATAATCTTTAAAGCACGCTTTCTTGTTTTAATGTTAGGGCTATTTAAATTACGACGAGCAGTCTGTAAATCTAATTTCATCTCTATCCCTCCTTGTAAATATATTATGACCGATAACTACTCATATGTAAATAGTAATGATTACGTTTTAAAGAAATTGTAATAAAGTCGTGCTAATTTTTTTGAAAATGGGTATAATTACCGGATATCTAAAAATGAGTGTCGTTTTTTAGATGGTGAGGGGGAAGCTTTAAATGTCGAAGAAACAAAAATTAACGATGATTATTACTATGCTGATGGGTGGATTTTTTGGATTATTAAATGAAACACTATTAGTGACGGCTTTACCAAGTATTATGAAAGATTTTGAAATTTCATATACACAAGTTCAATGGCTGACAACAGCTTTTTTATTGACTAATGGGATTGTTATTCCTTTGTCCGCGCTTGTTATACAACGTTATACAACAAGACAAGTGTTTTTAGTGGGTATTTCTATCTTTTTCTTAGGTACATTACTCGGCGGTTTGAGTCCGCACTTTGCAACATTATTAGTTGCTAGAATTATTCAGGCGTTAGGTGCAGGTATTATGATGCCATTGATGATGACAACGATTTTGGATGTGTTCCAACCGCACGAACGCGGTAAATATATGGGGATATTTGGTTTGGTAATTGGTTTAGCACCAGCTATTGGACCTACTCTTTCAGGTTACCTTGTTGAATATTTTAACTGGAGATCGCTTTTCCATGTTGTCGCTCCAATTGCAGCTGTAACATTTTTAATTGGATTTAAAACGATAAAAAATGTTGGAACTACAATTAAAGTACCTATTGATTTTATTTCTGTCATTTTTTCTGTACTAGGTTTCGGTGGGGTATTGTATGGAACGAGTTCAATTTCAGAAAAAGGTTTTGATAATCCTATCGTATTAGTATCTATGATTGGTGGTATTGTTTTAGTCGCATTATTTGTATTACGTCAATATCGACTATCAACACCATTATTAAATTTTGCTGTATTTAAAAATAAACAATTTACAGTTGGTATCATTATTATGGGTGTCACAATGGTATCGATGATTGGTTCGGAAACGATTTTACCTATCTTTGTGCAAAATTTATTGCATCGTTCAGCTTTAGATTCTGGGTTAACTTTATTACCAGGAGCAATTGTTATGGCATTTATGTCGATGACTTCGGGTGCTTTATATGAAAAGTTTGGTCCTAGAAAGCTTGCTTTAGTAGGTATGACGATTGTTGTTATTACTACGGCTTATTTTGTTGTAATGGATGAACAAACATCAACAATCATGTTGGCAACAGTTTATGCGATTCGAATGGTTGGTATCGCGTTAGGATTAATTCCAGTAATGACCCATACGATGAATCAATTAAAGCCAGAAATGAATGCACACGGTTCATCTATGACAAACACAGTACAACAAATTGCTGGTTCTATCGGAACAGCTGCATTAATTACTATTTTATCTCATGCAAGCAAAAACTTTTCTTCAACTATGTCAGACTATAATGGCATGAACAAAATTGATATGATGAATCAAATTAAAGTTGATACGATGTTGCATGGTTATCACGCTGGATTTTTATTTGCATTATTGATTACAGTTGTTAGTTTCTTTTGTTCATTTATGTTACAAGGGAAGAAAAAAGAAGTTGATTCTCGTCAATAAATATAAGTTGCTAGCTATATAAAGCTTTTTAGCAAAAGTTCAACATATTGACTTATCCGGCATTTCAGATTAAAATATTTTTATTCCGATTAGAATAATAAGGATAAGGAGATATATTCCATGAAAAGACTTTTATTTGTGATGATAGCTTTCGTTTTCATATTAGCTGCATGTGGAAACAATTCGTCGAAAGACAAGGAAGCTAATAAAGATAGCAAGACAATTAATGTTGGTACTGAGGGGACTTATGCACCATTTAGTTTCCATGATAAAGATGGTAAATTAACTGGTTACGATATTGATGTTATTAAAGCAGTAGCTAAAGAAGAAGGTTTAAAACTTAAATTTAATGAAACTTCTTGGGATTCTATGTTTGCAGGTTTAGACGCAGGGCGTTTTGATGTAATCGCGAACCAAGTAGGTATTAATCCTGATAGAGAAAAGAAATATAAATTTTCTAAGCCTTACACATTCTCAAGTGCTGTTTTAGTTATTCGTGAAAATGAAAAAGATATTAAAGATTTTGATGATGTTAAAGGTAAGAAGTTAGCACAAACATTTACATCTAATTATGGTAAATTAGCTAAGGATAAAGGTGCTGATATTACAAAAGTTGATGGCTTTAACCAATCAATGGATTTATTATTGTCTAAGCGTGTTGATGGTACATTTAATGATAGTCTGTCATACTTGGATTATAAAAAACAAAAACCTAATGCTAAGATCAAAGCAATCAAAGGTAATGCTGAACAAAGTAGATCTGCATTTGCATTTTCTAAAAAAGTAGATGATGAAACAGTTCAAAAATTCAATGATGGCTTGAAAAAAATCGAGGAAAACGGTGAATTAGCTAAAATAGGTAAGAAATGGTTTGGTCAAGATGTTTCTAAATCTAAATAGCGAACAACAACATGCGCTAGATGCTGCAAAACAAGCTTTCGGACCTATGCTAGAAGGTTTGGTCAAATATTCAATTCCTATTACATTAGTTACATTTGTTTTAGGATTGATTATTGCATTATTTACAGCATTAATGCGAATTTCAACGAGTAAAATTTTAAGAAGTATTTCACGTGTCTATGTATCTATTATTCGAGGAACACCAATGATAGTACAACTATTTATCATATTTTATGGTATTCCAGAATTAGGTAGATTATTAACAAATGACGCTGACAACCAATGGACATTGGCACCTGTAGTGGCTGCTATTATTGGTTTATCATTAAATGTAGGTGCGTATGCTTCGGAAATTATTCGTGGCGGTATTATTTCTATACCGAAAGGACAAACAGAAGCTGCATATTCTATCGGTATGACGTATGGTCAAACGATACAACGTATCATTTTACCGCAGGCAATTCGAGTGTCGATTCCTGCACTAGGTAATACATTTTTAAGTTTAATCAAAGATACATCATTATTAGGATTTATTTTAGTGGCTGAAATGTTTAGAAAAGCTCAAGAAGTTGCGTCTACAACATATGAATATTTAACAATTTATGTGTTAGTTGCGCTAATGTACTGGGTGGTATGCTTTATTATTTCAATTATCCAAGGTATCTATGAATCTTATATTGAAAGAGGGTATCGCTCATGATTCAATTGAACAATATCCATAAATCATTTAATGATGTTGAAGTCATCAAAGGTATTGGTTTATCTGTTGAACAAGGTGAGGTTGTAACCTTAATCGGTCGATCTGGTTCAGGCAAAACAACATTGTTACGTATGATTAATGCGTTAGAAATTCCAACTGAAGGTACAGTTTATGTTAACGGCAAAACATATACATCTAAAGATAAAAAATCACAAATAGAAGTTCGTAAACAGTCTGGTATGGTATTTCAAAGTTATAACCTTTTTCCGCATAAGACGGCATTAGAAAATGTAATGGAAGGTCTTATCACAGTTAAAAAGTTGAAAAAGGATGAGGCACGTGGGAAATCACTTGAGTTACTTGAGAAAGTTGGTTTAACACATGTCAAAGATCAACGTCCACATGCATTATCAGGTGGTCAACAACAACGTGTTGCTATTGCAAGAGCACTAGCAATGAACCCTAAAGTGATGTTGTTTGATGAACCAACATCTGCACTTGATCCTGAACTTGTGAATGATGTTTTAAAGGTTATTAAAGATTTGGCTAATGAAGGCATGACAATGGTCATTGTGACACATGAAATGCGTTTTGCTAAAGAAGTATCTAATAACATTGTATTTATTCATGAAGGCATGATCGGAGAACAAGGGGCTCCAGAAGAGATGTTCAATCGTCCGAAAACAGAAGAATTAAGACGTTTCTTAAATGTTATAAATGAAGAATAATCAAATAAAACCACGTATCATGTTTTAGTATGGCGAGCCATATACATGATGCGTGGTTCTTTGTTATATTGCCAAAATCTTGGAGCAACCTGTTATCGACGTTTATGATTTAAGTACGTTTGTACCTTATATAGTAATGGTTTGATAGGCTTAATAAAGTCACCGATATACTCTTCTACATGTGCGTTAAAGCCTTTTTTGAATTGTTGTACGCCATAATCTTCTGATGACTCTGAAAAGTCACCGGTAATACCATAGAAATTATAGCGATCAATATGATGCGCTTTAGCAAACTTAATCATTTCCCACTGCAAATGGTAGGCACCCATATAAGCATTATATTTAGGGTTTGAACCACTAGATAAGTAATAAACTTCATGCTCATTGTAGATAAACAAAGCAGAAGCTAAGTTTAAGACTGCACCATCTTGTTCAATTTGTTCTATTGTATTGTCGATTTTACGCTTATTGCTATTTAACTGTTGTTCTAGCTGTGTGCGCTTCGTTTTATTTTTCTTTGAGTTAGGACTTTCTTCCAATGCTTCTTCAACACCTGAGAGTTCAGCTGTTAATTGCTGTTGCTTTAATTGTAACGTTTTTAAATACTCGTTTAAATCAATATACGCCAACTTTAACATGGCGTGGTCATCGTATAACTTTTGCATTTCTTCAAAGTATGGTAACTCACGGAATTTGAAACCATGCTTTTCTTCGGCCATATGGAATAAGTCGAAAAAGGTTTGCGTTTCATCAATCGTTAACGTTTTAGTTTTGACACCAATATCATATGTTTTTTTAATATTACGTCTCGTTTGATAATCCATTTCTTTTAATAACTGGTCTTCTGTTTTATCCTTTAAATCTAATACAGATAACCAACGGATTTGACTCATTGAATCATAACCGACTGGAAAACCTTGATGCTTATAGCCTAATGTGTCCATTGTTCTAACAAATGCTCGGTTGTCATAAGACTTAACAATTTCACCGTCTGCATTGCGTAAATTTTCAATTAAATATGGATCTACAAGGACATATAAACAATTTTGTTTTTTTAAATATGACGTTAATGCTTTAAAGAAAAATGCTACTAATGATTGATTTGTATAATCCATCACTGGCCCGCGATGTGTATAAAAATATTTGAAAAATTTAAGTGTGCGTGCTTCTGTCAATAAGCATCCTGCAATCACTTGACCATTGTCATCTTTAACCCCTACAAGATGCACATCGCCTTTTAAATCAACTCTATGATTGTAATGAATAGCTGATTGTGTGTAATGTGAAAAATGCTTTGTTGTAAACGCATTGAACTCATCCGAAGTCAACGTTACAAAGTTCATTTTATCCCATCCCTCTCTGAATTGAACTGTAATTTTTGAATTTATTAATAATGCTATTTTTTTTATTTTATCAAAAACTGATTGCAAATACACATAGAAAATGAAATATATTTTTCTTTGACTATACATAACTGTTATTTCTTTGGATATTTATATTAAATGCATTGGTAGTAGTTGTAGCGCATTGATGTTTGACGGTGTATAGTATTAATTATATTGAAAGTTAGTTGGAAGTTGATAGTAGGAGTGGGAGCATTGAAGCGATTTGTGGCGACGGTATTATTATTACTAGTCTTTATATCAGGATGTGGTAATGATAAATATGTGAAAGAAATAGATGAAGCAGTTAAAATTCAAAATCAAAAACAAGAACAACTTGCCAAAAAAGGCAACGGTGATCGTGTTGATCATTTTGAACGCAAAGATGCTAATATTTATGTCTATGATAAGGATAAAATTATCATTTTAGCTTATAAACCTTTGAGTAATGATGATGAAGTGCATTATTATGCATATGATTTTAGTGATAAACGTGTATCATATAAGCAAGATTTTGATTCGAGACGATATTATCAACAACATGATGCGGATTATCATGAAGAAAATATGACGAACTAGATATGAACAGGAGTTATTATGACTAAAAAATTACTAACATTATTTATAGTGAGCATGTTAATTTTAACAGCTTGCGGTAAAAAAGAATCAGCAACGACATCTTCGAAAAACGGCAAACCATTAGTTGTCATATATGGCGACTATAAATGTCCTTATTGTAAAGAATTAGATGAAAAAGTCATGCCAAAGTTGCGTAAAAATTATATAGATAATCACAAAGTGGAATACCAATTTGTCAATTTAGCTTTCTTAGGTAAAGACTCAATTGTTGGTTCGCGTGCGAGTCATGCAGTATTGATGTATGCACCTAAATCATTTTTAGATTTTCAAAAGCAATTATTTGCTGCCCAGCAAGATGAAAATAAAGAATGGTTAACAAAAGAACTATTAGATAAGCATATTAAACAACTGCATTTAGATAAAGAGACGGAAAATAAAATTATAAAAGATTACAAGACAAAAGATAGCAAGTCTTGGAAAGCTGCAGAGAAAGATAAAAAAATAGCTAAAGATAATCATATAAAAACGACACCAACTGCATTTATTAATGGCGAGAAAGTTGAAGATCCATATGATTATGAAAGTTATGAAAAATTATTAAAAGATAAAATCAAATAGTCTTAATTGTTGAGATAAGTAAGTGATACCAATTTATTAGGACAATATGAAAGGCAATTTCTATTAGTAATATGATAGAGATTGTCTTTTTAATGTATGAAGTCTAAATAGGTGGAAATTATCATGTAAACATTGTTTAGTAGGTAATCAGTACAGGATAGGTATTAATTCTTCTCCGTGCAAAATCTTGATTAGTAGTTTTTTCTGTGTCTCTTGTTTTATTGTACAAATATTTGTACAATTGGGGTGTGTTAAAAGGAGGCGATAAATATGATTATTAAAAATTATTCATACGCTCGACAGAATTTAAAGGCACTTATGACAAAAGTAAATGATGATAGTGATATGGTAACTGTAACATCTACTGATGATAAAAACGTAGTAATCATGTCAGAATCAGATTATAACTCCATGATGGAAACACTTTACCTCCAACAGAATCCAAATAATGCTGAACACTTAGCTCAATCAATTGCAGATCTAGAACGTGGGAAAACTATAACGAAAGATATAGATGTATAATGGATAGGTTAAATATTACGTTTTCGCCTCAAGCCTTTGCAGATTATAAGTATTTTCAGCAGAACGATAAAAAAATGGTGAAGAAGATTAATGAGTTACTTAAAAGTATTGACAGAAATGGCGCATTGAAAGGTATAGGTAAGCCTGAAAAGTTAAAATCGAATCTGACTGGGTATTATAGTAGACGTATCAATCACGAACATAGATTGGTTTATAAAGTAGATGACAATCATATAAAAATAGCATCATGTAAATACCATTATTAAATCTAAAAGTCACACTATAAAAATAGGGCAAGTTATTTTAGGACAATATGAAAAGGCAATTTCTATTAGCAATATGATAGAGATTGTCTTTTTTCTTATATTACGACGTTCGTAAATACTATAAAGTTTTCTGTATCATATTTGTACAATAGTCATGTATTAGATAAAACGAAAAGTGGTAAATACCTAAAGTATGATTCGACTTTATATTATTTATAAAAACAGTGCTTGTATTTTAAGTAGCATGAGTATATAATTTTAAAACGTAAAGATTACTATTTAGGAGGGTGACTATGAAAAAGAAATTAGGTATGTTACTTCTTGTACCAGCCGTAACTTTATCATTAGCCGCATGTGGGAATGATGATGGAAAAGATAAAGATGGCAAGGTAACAATTAAAACGACAGTTTATCCATTGCAATCATTTGCAGAGCAAATTGGTGGAAAACACGTGAAGGTATCATCAATCTATCCAGCAGGGACAGATTTACATAGCTATGAACCAACACAAAAAGATATATTAAGCGCAAGCAAGTCAGACTTGTTTATGTATACAGGGGATAATTTAGATCCGGTTGCTAAGAAAGTTGCATCTACTATCAAAGATAAAGATAAAAAACTGTCTTTAGAAGATAAATTAGATAAAGCAAAGCTTTTAACTGATCAACACGAACATGGTGAAGAGCATGAACATGAGGGACATGATCATGAGAAAGAAGAACATCATCATCATCATGGTGGATATGATCCACACGTATGGTTAGATCCTAAAATTAACCAAACTTTCGCTAAAGAAATTAAAGATGAATTAGTGAAAAAAGATCCAAAACATAAAGATGACTATGAGAAAAACTACAAAAAATTAAACGACGATCTTAAGAAAATTGATAACGATATGAAGCAAGTTACAAAAGATAAGCAAGGTAATGCAGTATTCATTTCACATGAATCAATTGGATACTTAGCTGATCGTTATGGTTTTGTTCAAAAAGGTATTCAAAACATGAATGCTGAAGATCCATCACAAAAAGAATTAACTAAAATTGTTAAAGAAATTAGAGATAGCAATGCTAAATATATTCTTTACGAAGATAATGTTGCGAATAAAGTGACTGAAACAATTCGTAAAGAAACAGATGCGAAGCCTTTAAAATTCTACAACATGGAGTCTTTAAATAAAGAACAACAGAAAAAAGATAATATTACGTATCAATCATTAATGAAATCGAATATTGAAAATATCGGTAAAGCTTTAGACAGTGGTGTTAAAGTGAAAGACGACAAAGCTGAAAGTAAACACGACAAAGCAATTTCTGATGGGTATTTTAAAGATGAGCAAGTTAAAGACCGTGAATTAAGCGATTATGCTGGTGAATGGCAATCTGTTTACCCTTACTTAAAAGACGGTACGCTTGATGAAGTGATGGAACATAAAGCTGAAAATGATCCGAAAAAATCTGCTAAAGATTTAAAAGCTTATTATGACAAAGGATATAAAACTGATATTACTAACATTGATATAAAAGGAAATGAAATTACATTTACTAAAGATGGTAAGAAACACACTGGTAAATATGAATACAATGGTAAGAAGACATTGAAATATCCTAAAGGTAACCGTGGCGTGAGATTTATGTTTAAATTGGTCGATGGTAATGATAAAGACTTACCGAAATTCATCCAATTTAGCGATCACAACATTGCACCTAAAAAGGCAGAACACTTCCATATCTTTATGGGTAATGATAATGACGCGTTATTAAAAGAAATGGATAACTGGCCAACATATTATCCTTCAAAATTAAATAAAGACCAAATCAAAGAAGAAATGTTAGCGCATTAATTCAACAGGTTTGCACACTCTACTCAACTGTTAATAGCTGAATAGAGTGTGTTTTTTATTTCGTAGTTATCAATTTCAACAGAGGGAATGATTAATATTACTATAGTTTATAACAAATGATTTGGTAACATATGTCACTCAATGCATGTTAAGATGAGTAAATATAAAAGATAGGGAGTGGGAAGATGACGATTAAAGTTGAAGATAATAAAATTATTTTTTCAAGAACGATAGAAGCACCGATTGAAAAGGTGTTTGATGCCTATACGACAAAAGCATTATTTGAAAAATGGTTTCATCCAAAAGACGCTAGTACCAAAGTGTTTCGCTTTAATGCTGTTTCAGGCGGTGATGCATTTTACGCGATTAAAACACCTACAATGACCAGCTATACATTAGCAGAATATAAAACGGTTAAGCGTCCATATTTAATTGAATATATTGACTCATTTGCGACACCTCAAGGTGCAAAAGATACAAAAATGCCAAGCATGAAGATTACTTTGTCATTTTCCGAGTTCAATACAACGAAAACGACAGTGACATCAACATCGGTATTTCCAACAAAAGAAGCCGCTCAACAAGTCATAAACATGGGTGTTGAGCAAGGGATGAATCAAACATTAGATCAACTTGATGCTTTATTGAAATAAAGTTGTTGAAAATATGTAAAAAATTTTATATGCCATTCAGTTTATAATAATAACGTAATATTATTAATTGAATGAAGGATGATTCGATGGCACAACGTTACATTAAAGTATTAATATTATATATTTTTACTACGCTTTTATCTTCAATTACTGTTACTTCGAAATGTGTACCAAATAAAGTTGTTAGATTTATTTTGCGTACAGTCGTAGGCTACGGTATATTTGCATATGGTTTACATTACTTTTCAAATTTAAAAAAGAATAAGTAATACTTACATAAAGCGAGATGAGCGCAATTAAAATGATACCAATTGTTTTATGTCGCGATATCTATCTCGCTATTTTTATGAGTAAATATTAGTTTTGAATTGGTAAAAAGAATTTTCTGAATTTTAATCTATTAATTACATCTAAATACTAATATAATTAATAGGTAAAATTTATTTGATAATAGTAAATGGGGGAAGTGCTGTGATAAAAAATAATAAAACAGTTGAAGATACGTATTCAACTAAAGCAATCGTAGACTCAATATCATCATCTGTTCAAATGAAACAAGTGATGGTACAGCAAACACCAGGACGATACATGCTAAAATCTATGATGGCAGGTTTCTTATTGTCCATTGTTACTGTTTTTATGTTTGGTATTAAAACACAATTCGCAATTACACATGTTGATGGTCTCATTAATTTAATGGGAGCAATTGCTTTCAGCTTAGGATTGGTCTTAGTTGTACTAACGAATTCTGAATTATTAACAAGTAATTTTATGTATTTTACAGTTGGCTGGTATTATAAAGTTGTTTCTATTAATAAGATGATGTGGATTTTATTATATTGTTTCCTTGGAAATATTTTAGGTGGTTTTGTATTATTCTTCTTAATGAAATATGCACATGTTATGACACCAGAAATGACACAAGCCTTAACTGCCTTAGTTCAGAAAAAGACAGTCGATTCGACTTGGTTGAATATTTTTACAAAAGGTATTTTCTGTAACTTCTTTATTAATATCGGTATTTTTATTTCTATGCAATTCAAAGGCGGATTGACAAAAGCATTCTTCATTGCTTGTGGTGTTATAGTCTTTGTATACATGGGATATGAGCACGTTGTATTCAATGCTGGATTATATGCAGGTATGGTGTTCTTCAACCTTGATGCTGTATCTTGGTTACATGTATTAAAAAATATCGTTTTTGCATTCCTTGGTAACTTTGTAGGTGGCGGTATTTTTGTAGGACTTGTTTATGCATTTTTAAATGGTAAACGCAATCGTTTAGAGCAACAGTAATGGAGTCATAATTGAAGATGTTGTGACAACAATGAATTTAGAATCATCCTTTTTGGGCCCGTTCCCCAACTTTCACATTATTGTAAGCTGGCTTTCCGTCAGCTTCTGTGTTGGGGCCCCGCCAACTTGCATTGTCTGTAGAATTTCTTTTTGAAATTCTCTATGTTGGGGCCCGCCAACTTTCACATTATTGTAAGCTGGCCTGCCGTCAGCTTCAGTGTTGGGCCCGCAGTCAGCTACTGCCAATATAACATTGTAGAGTCTAGGACATTATGAACTGCACGCTTCAAAGTAGACATTGAAAAATGAAAGGTTTGAAGCGTACATATCATTAATTCATGTCCTAGACTTTTTTACTGATGCAGTCAATAATGAAATAACCGATTATCGCATGCCTATCTTATTTAGATGAGGCATGTTATCTGACACATGTGCTAAATGTTGGTACGCTATAAGGGGATTTTTAGTTTGAATGAACTATGATGCATTCCAAATAAAAAGAAAGTGATGGGGATTGAAATGACAAACACTACGATTAGACTGGCGAATGAAAACGATGCAGAAACGTTACAACAGTTAATGTATAAGGCATTCACACCTTTAAGAGAACTTGGAATTGACTGGCCTTCGGTTAATGCTAATTTAGATGCTGTTAAAGAAAATATAGATAAAAATACTACATTTGTCATGACAATTGATGATGAAATTATATCTACGATTACGGTTAGATATCCTTGGGGAAGTGTGAAAAGCATTTCGGGCTATCCTTTTGTCTGGTGGTTTGCGACAAATCCTGAGTATGAAGGGAAAGGCTATGGTAGCCAATTACTTACTTATGTTGAAGAAGCATTTTTGCGAGATACGTTGAAGTCAGCGGCAGTTACTTTAGGTACATCTGCAAGATTACATCCGTGGTTACTTAAAATTTATGAAAAAAGAGGTTATGAAATATACAGCGAACATGAAAATGATGATGGCGATTTAGGTGTGATCATGCGCAAAGTATTGATACCTGAGCGCTTTGACGAAACAATATTAGGCCAACCACCATTTTAAGATAATAATATACACTACAAGCGACCGATATATTGATGCTTGCTCAAATGAATGTTGAGTAGGGATTCATATATCGGTCGTTTTTTTGATTTAACAAAAAGGAAAAATGTATAAGGAATATGCATGACTACAGGCATCAGGGAATTCCCTGATTTTACATTATAATGTGATTCTTTTCACAAAAACGAAATGATTTGGTATACAATACGTGTGAAAGGGTTGGTAAATGTGAATGGGAATATCATTGTTGCACATGGCATGAGGCACGGACGACAGAATCAAGCGTTATTAGCATTTATTTCTGAATTAGTAAAAGATGATATACATCACTATGATATTGCGTTTTTAGAAAGTGAGCATCAGGATTTAGAGACGGTAATGACGACGTTGGTTCAAAGTGGGGTTGACCATTTTAAAATTGTACCATTGCTAATCTTTAGTGCAATGCATTATCTCAAGGATATACCGGATATCGTTCATGAAATGAAACGACGGTATCCAGACATAAAGGTAGAAGTAAGCGAGCCACTTGGCACACATCCTTTAATGAGACGATTAATTGAACAACGTATTTGTGACGCATTAGCAGGTGACGAACAACAAGTTGGAGTTATGATTGTTGCACATGGCAATATTAATGGAAAGTTTACTAAGGCACACGAAGAGTTACAAATATGCGCTCAAAATTTGCAAATTAGCAAGCCGACATATGCGAGAACGCTATATGGAGAGATTAGTTTTACACATGATTTAGAAATCATCTCGAAACGGTATCAAAAATTGATTGTCGTACCTTTATTTTTATATGACGGAAGACTTGTTAACAAAGTGAAGCAGCAAATGAATAACATGGTTATTAATCCAGATATACACATCACACCTTCAATTAACTTCGACCCGATATTAAAACAAATTATTAATGATAGATTAGAAAGTCTTAATGACTCCAATGAAAATATAAAAGCACAAACGAAAATTAAAACCTTTTTGAAATAAATATTATGAAGTAAAGGGGCATATTTTATGGCAAAGCAAAAACTAGTAATGATTGGTAACGGTATGGCGGGCATTCGAACAATCGAAGAAATATTAGAGCGCGCCAACGATTTATATGATATTACGGTAATTGGTAAAGAACCTTATCCAAACTATAACCGCATCATGCTTTCAAATATTTTACAAAATAAAATGACAGTTGAAGAAACAATTATGAATCCATATGAGTGGTATGAGGAACATGGTATCGAGTTAATTACAAATGATTCTGTAATTGAAGTAGATAGAGCAAATCAATCAGTTACTACTGCAAATGGTATTGAAGTATCATACGATAAATTGATTTTTGCGACAGGTTCTAAAGCATTCGTCATTCCAGTTCCAGGTTCGACATTACCGAGTGTAATTGGTTGGAGAACGATTGATGATACTGAACAAATGATGAACATTGCTAAGACTAAAAAGAAAGCAATTGTAATTGGTGGAGGCTTACTAGGTTTAGAGTGTGCACGTGGTTTATTAGATCAAGGTATGGAAGTAACGGTGTTACATTTAGCTGAATGGTTGATGGAAATGCAGCTAGACCGTAAAGCTGGAAATATGCTTAAAGCAGATCTAGAAAAGCAAGGTATGAAGTTTGAAATGCAAGCCAACACAACTGAAATCTTAGGAGAAGATGATGTTGAAGGTGTTAAATTGGCTGATGGACGCGAGATTCCGGCAGACTTAGTTGTTATGGCAGTAGGTATTCGACCATACACAGAAGTAGCCAAAGAATCAGGTCTAGATGTTAATCGTGGTATTGTTGTCAATGATGTGATGCAAACAAGTGATAGCAATGTATATGCAGTTGGTGAATGTGCAGAACATAACGGCAAAGTTTATGGACTCGTTGCACCACTATATGAACAAGGTAAAGTATTAGCTGATCATTTAACAAATAAAGAAACGAACGGATACAAGGGATCAACAACATTTACGTCATTAAAAGTTTCTGGTTGTGACTTGTATAGTGCTGGTCAAATTGTAGAAAATGCAGAAATTAAAGGTATTGAAATATTTAATAGCGTTGATAATAACTATAAAAAAATCTTTTTAAAAGACGGTAATGTAGTTGGTGCAGTACTATATGGTGATATCGATGATGGTTCACGCTTTTATAACATGATGAAAAAAGGTGAATCTACTGAAGACTACACACTGGTATCATTGCTTACTAAAGGTGGAGAAGAGGCATCGCTATCAATTGCTGATATGGCTGATGATGAAACAATTTGTGGTTGTAATGGTGTTGATAAAGGTACTATAGTAAATGCTATTACGGAAAATGGCTTTACAACAGTTGAAGAAGTAACGGCTAAAACAAAAGCGGGGAATTCATGTGGTAAATGTAAACCGCAAATTGCTCAAATATTGCAGCACACCTTAGGAGATGACTTTGTTGCCGCAAAACCTGCTGGTATATGTGGTTGTACTGATTTGACACGCGATCAAATTGTAACGCAAATAAGAGCGAAAGGTTTAAAAACATCTAAAGAAGTTCGACATGTTTTAAACTTTAAAAATAAAGGTGGATGTCCAAAATGTCGACCAGCAATCAACTATTATTTAAACATGGTTTATCCACATGATCATGAAGATGAAAGAGAATCAAGATTTGCTAACGAACGTTACCATGCGAATATTCAAAATGATGGTACATTTTCTGTTATACCTCAAATGCGTGGAGGTGTTACAGATGCAGACCAACTGATTCGTCTAGGAGAAGTGGCTAAGAAATACCATGTACCATTAGTTAAAGTGACAGGTTCACAACGTGTTGGTTTGTATGGAGTTAAAAAAGAAGAATTACCAAATATATGGGAAGACCTAGGTATGCGTTCAGCATCAGCTTATGGTAAGAAAACACGCTCAGTTAAAAGCTGTGTTGGTAAAGAGTTTTGTCGATTTGGTACGCAATACACGACACGACTTGGCATTCGTTTAGAAAAAATATTTGAATACATCGATACACCTCATAAATTCAAAATGGGTGTATCAGGCTGCCCAAGAAGTTGTGTTGAATCAGGTGTTAAAGATTTTGGTATTATCTCAGTTGAAAATGGATTCCAAATCTATATCGGTGGTAATGGTGGTACAGAAGTTGAAAAAGCTGAATTTTTAACAACTGTAGAAACAGAAGATGAAGTAATCAAATTATGTGGTGCTTTGATGCAATATTATCGCGAAACAGGTATATATGCTGAAAGAACAGCGCCATGGTTAAGAAGACTTGGATTTGAAAATGTAAAAGAAGTCTTACTTAACCCAGAAAGACAAAATGAACTATTTGAACGCATTATGGATGCTAAAAAAGCAGTCGAAGCTGAACCTTGGGAAGCAATAACTAGCAATGCGCAAGCACGTAAAATTTTTGAAGTGGAGAAGGTGTAATACATGGAAACAAAAGAAAAAATTAAAGTGACAACTATAGATGAATTAACACCCCTAATTGGAAAAAAGGTTATTGTCAAAGGCAAAGAGGTAGGATTGTTTTTAACAGAAAGTGGCAAAATTCATGCGATTCACAATATCTGTCCACACAAACAAGGACCATTGTCTGAAGGGACAGTGAGTGGAGAATATGTATTTTGCCCGCTCCACGATCAAAAAATTGATTTAAATACAGGTATTGTTCAAGAACCTGATGAAGGTTGTGTAGATGTTTATGAGGTAGAAGTTACAGACGGGAACGTATATATATGTCTGTAGATGAATATGGCAAGGTTTACTTGATAGGTGCGGGCCCAGGTAATCCGAATTATTTGACTAAAAAGGCTGAGCGTTTAATACGTGAAGCGGATGTCATTCTATATGATCGATTAGTGAATCCGTTGATTTTACAATATGCGAATTTGACTACTGAAATTATCGATGTTGGTAAAAAGCCGTATGCAAAACATATTCAGCAAGAAAAAATAAATGACTGTATCGTGGAAGCAGCGCGTCGTTATAACAAGGTTGTTAGACTTAAAGGTGGCGATCCAGCGATATTTGGTCGTGTGCAAGAAGAAGTAGACACACTAAATGAACATCATATTGCGTTTGAAATTGTACCAGGGGTGACATCAGCGAGCGCAGCAGTTGCAACTATGCAGACAGGTTTGACAATGCGTACAGTTGCTAAAAGTGTGACATTTTCTACAGGTCACTTTAAAGATTCAGAAGAAAATGAAGTGGATGTTAATTCCTTAGTGAATGGTGGCACGTTAGCAATTTATATGGGGGTAAAACGTTTAGGGAAAATTATCACACAGATACAACAATACACAGATATTGATTACCCGATAGCGATTGTCTTTCAAGCATCGTGTTTTAACGAGTTTGTTGTTAAGGGGCGTTTAAGTAATATTATTTTAAAATTGCAACACTATTCAATTGAGGCAAAACCAGGGATATGTATTATTGGGGAAGTTGTTGGTTATACTGAAAACACTCCTAAATCATATGATCCTGCGAAGCAATTTTATGTAGTAAGTGGTTCTAAACATGACGCCCTTATGCTCTGTGAACATTTATATGACGAAGGTTATGGCTGTTTGCTAAACCCAAATGATACATCGAATGGCACATATCATTCGTCGCAATATGATTACTATGATGCATTTATTAAGCAGCAAGAAAATGTAACATATATTTCAACCGATCGTGCAGATGCTAATACAGTGTTGTGTCACTAATTTATAAAAAATAAATGAATAAGTAAGGTTTCAACCGAGAGAATATATTCGTGTTGAAGCCTTATTTGTCGTTGTGCCAAATTTGAACGATTTAGATTGGCAATAAGCATGACCATACATGATTGTGTATTATTTCAATGAAATCCCGTTATTGATAGGGAAATTCCTTAAGTAATTAGGTGATTCCCTAATATTTTATGTTTGTGAAAAAATGTACAATCTAATTAAAGCAATAGTCTTGGGCATTTTAAAGTATTTAAAAACACGACATCTACACATCGTATTTTTATACGTAGGAGGATATAAATATGGGAAAATTTGGATTGAATTTCTTTAAACCAACAGAAAAATTTAATGGGAATTGGTCGATCCTAGAAAGTAAAAGTAGAGAATGGGAAAAAATGTACAGAGAACGTTGGAGCCACGATAAAGAAGTAAGAACAACACATGGTGTTAACTGTACAGGCTCATGTTCTTGGAAAGTATTTGTGAAAAATGGTGTTATTACGTGGGAAAATCAACAAACTGACTATCCAAGTTGTGGTCCGGATATGCCTGAATATGAACCGAGAGGATGTCCACGAGGTGCGTCATTCTCTTGGTATGAATACAGTCCACTTCGAATCAAATATCCATATATTCGTGGAAAACTCTGGGATTTATGGACTGAAGCATTAGAAGAAAACAATGGTAATCGCGTTGCTGCATGGGCGTCTATTGTTGAAAATGAAGACAAAGCCAAACAATATAAGCAAGCCCGAGGTATGGGAGGGCACGTGCGTTCAAATTGGAAAGACGTTACAGAGATAATCGCAGCACAATTACTGTATACAATAAAAAAATATGGTCCAGATCGAATCGCAGGATTTACACCTATTCCAGCGATGTCAATGATTAGTTATGCAGCAGGTGCTCGATTCATCAATTTGCTTGGTGGTGAAATGCTTAGTTTTTATGACTGGTATGCAGATTTACCACCTGCCTCTCCACAAATTTGGGGAGAACAAACAGATGTGCCTGAATCAAGTGACTGGTATAACGCCTCATACATTATTATGTGGGGCTCTAATGTACCTTTAACACGTACTCCGGATGCACATTTTATGACGGAAGTCCGCTATAAAGGTACAAAAGTTATTTCAGTAGCACCAGATTACGCAGAAAATGTGAAATTTGCAGATAACTGGCTAGCACCGAATCCTGGTTCAGATGCTGCAATTGCACAAGCAATGACGCATGTTATTTTACAAGAACATTATGTTAATCAACCTAATGAACGCTTTATAAATTACGCCAAACAATATACAGATATGCCGTTTCTTATCATGCTGGATGAAGATGAAAATGGATATAAAGCGGGTCGATTTTTAAGAGCGAGTGACTTAGGTCAAACAACAGAGCAAGGCGAATGGAAGCCAGTTATTCATGATGCAATTAGCGATAGTTTAGTAGTACCTAATGGCACAATGGGTCAACGTTGGGAAGAAGGTAAGAAGTGGAACTTAAAACTAGAAACAGAAGATGGTTCTAAAATTAACCCTACATTATCAATGACAGAAGGTGGATACGAATTAGAAACAATTCAATTCCCATACTTTGATAGTGATGGAGATGGGATATTCAATCGTCCAATTCCAACTCGACAAGTCACTTTAGCAAATGGTGACAAAGTCCGTATTGCTACAATTTTTGACTTAATGGCAAGTCAATATGGCGTGCGTCGTTTTGATCATAAATTAGAATCAAAAGGATACGACGATGCAGAATCAAAATATACACCTGCTTGGCAAGAAGCCATTTCAGGCGTAAAACAAAGTGTTGTCATTCAAGTAGCTAAAGAATTTGCGCAAAACGCTATCGATACTGAAGGGCGTTCAATGATTATCATGGGTGCGGGTATTAACCATTGGTTTAACTCAGATACGATTTATCGTTCAATCTTAAACTTAGTTATGTTATGTGGCTGTCAAGGTGTGAATGGTGGCGGTTGGGCTCACTATGTGGGACAAGAAAAATGTCGCCCGATTGAAGGATGGAGTACTGTCGCATTTGCGAAAGACTGGCAAGGACCACCACGTTTGCAAAACGGAACAAGTTGGTTCTATTTTGCGACAGACCAATGGAAATATGAAGAGTCAAATGTAGATCGTTTAAAATCTCCATTAGCTAAAACAGAGGAGTTAAAGCATCAACATCCAGCTGATTATAATGTTTTAGCAGCTAGACTTGGTTGGTTACCATCATATCCACAATTTAATAAAAATAGTTTGTTGTTTGCAGAAGAAGCTAAAGATGAAGGCATTGAGTCGAATGAGGCAATTTTAAAACGCGCGATAGATGAAGTTAAGTCAAAACAAACGCAATTTGCGATAGAAGATCCGGATTTGAAAAAGAATCATCCGAAATCACTGTTTATATGGCGCTCAAATCTAATCTCAAGTTCTGCAAAAGGTCAAGAATACTTTATGAAGCATTTACTTGGCACAAAATCAGGGTTATTAGCTACACCAAATGAAGATGAAAAGCCAGAAGAAATTACGTGGCGTGAGGAAACAACAGGGAAATTAGATTTAGTCGTTTCTTTAGATTTCAGAATGACAGCAACACCTTTATATTCTGACATTGTATTGCCAGCAGCGACTTGGTATGAGAAGCATGATTTGTCATCTACAGATATGCATCCATATGTACATCCGTTTAATCCAGCTATTGATCCATTATGGGAATCGCGTTCAGACTGGGATATTTATAAAACGTTGGCAAAAGCATTTTCAGAAATGGCAAAAGACTATTTACCTGGAACGTTTAAAGATGTTGTGACAACGCCACTTAGTCATGATACTAAGCAAGAAATTTCAACACCATACGGCGTAGTGAAAGATTGGTCGAAGGGTGAAATTGAAGCGGTACCTGGACGTACAATGCCTAACTTTGCAATTGTAGAACGCGACTACACTAAAATTTACGACAAATATGTCACGCTTGGTCCTGTACTTGAAAAAGGGAAAGTTGGAGCACATGGTGTAAGTTTCGGTGTCAGTGAACAATATGAAGAATTAAAAAGTATGTTAGGTACGTGGAGTGATACAAATGATGATTCTGTGAGAGCGAATCGTCCACGTATTGATACAGCACGTAATGTAGCTGATGCAATACTAAGTATTTCATCTGCTACGAATGGTAAATTATCACAAAAATCTTATGAAGATCTCGAAGAACAAACTGGAATGCCGTTAAAAGATATTTCTAGCGAACGCGCTGCTGAGAAAATTTCGTTTTTAAATATAACTTCACAACCACGAGAAGTAATACCGACAGCAGTATTTCCAGGTTCAAATAAAGAAGGTCGACGATATTCACCATTTACAACGAATATAGAACGTCTAGTACCTTTTAGAACATTAACAGGACGTCAAAGTTATTATGTGGATCACGAAGTTTTCCAACAATTTGGGGAGAGCTTACCAGTATATAAACCGACATTGCCGCCAATGGTATTTGGGAATAGAGATAAGAAAATTAAAGGTGGTACAGATGCGTTAGTACTCAGATACTTAACGCCACATGGTAAATGGAATATACACTCAATGTATCAAGATAATAAGCATATGTTGACACTATTTAGAGGTGGTCCAACGGTTTGGATATCAAATGAAGATGCTGAAAAACACGATATCCAAGATAATGATTGGCTAGAAGTGTATAACCGTAATGGTGTTGTAACGGCAAGAGCAGTTATTTCGCATCGTATGCCTAAAGGTACAATGTTTATGTATCATGCACAAGATAAACATATTCAAACGCCTGGGTCAGAAATTACAGATACACGTGGTGGTTCACACAACGCGCCGACTAGAATCCATTTGAAACCAACACAACTAGTCGGAGGATACGCACAAATTAGTTATCACTTTAATTATTATGGACCAATTGGGAACCAAAGGGATTTATATGTAGCAGTTAGAAAGATGAAGGAGGTTAATTGGCTTGAAGATTAAAGCGCAAGTTGCGATGGTATTAAATTTAGATAAATGCATAGGATGCCATACGTGTAGTGTGACATGTAAAAACACTTGGACAAATCGTCCAGGTGCTGAGTACATGTGGTTCAACAACGTAGAAACGAAGCCAGGTGTAGGGTATCCGAAACGTTGGGAAGACCAAGAACACTACAAAGGTGGTTGGGTACTAAATCGTAAAGGGAAACTTGAATTAAAATCTGGAAGTAGAATTTCAAAAATTGCTTTAGGTAAAATTTTTTATAACCCAGATATGCCATTAATTAAAGATTATTATGAGCCATGGAACTATAATTATGAACATTTAACAACTGCGAAATCAGGGAAGCATTCGCCAGTTGCTAGAGCGTATTCAGAAATTACAGGGGATAACATTGAAATTGAATGGGGACCTAACTGGGAAGATGACTTAGCAGGTGGTCATGTTACAGGTCCAAAAGATCCTAACATCCAAAAAATAGAAGAAGATATTAAATTCCAATTTGACGAAACTTTTATGATGTATTTACCACGTTTATGTGAACATTGCTTGAATCCAAGTTGCGTTGCATCGTGTCCTTCAGGTGCTATGTATAAACGTGATGAAGATGGCATTGTATTAGTTGACCAAGACGCATGTCGTGGATGGCGTTACTGTATGACAGGTTGTCCATATAAGAAAGTTTACTTCAATTGGAAAACGAACAAAGCTGAAAAGTGTACATTCTGTTTCCCGAGAATCGAGGCAGGTATGCCTACGGTATGCTCTGAAACTTGTACAGGACGTATGCGTTACTTAGGTGTTTTATTATATGATGCAGATCGAGTTCATGAAGCAGCTTCAGCAGTAGACGAGAAAGATTTATACGAAAAACAATTAGATATATTCTTAAATCCATTTGACGAAGAAGTCATTGCTCAAGCTGAAAAAGATGGTATTGGTTACGATTGGATTGAAGCTGCACAAAACTCTCCAATTTATAAGTTAGCAATTGAATATAAACTTGCATTTCCGTTACATCCTGAATTTAGAACGATGCCGATGGTTTGGTATTGCCCACCACTTAGCCCAATTATGAGCTATTTTGAAGGTAAAAATACAACTCAAAATCCAGATGCGATTTTCCCAGCCATTGAAGAAATGCGTTTACCAATTGAATACTTAGCTAATATTTTCACTGCAGGAGATACAGAACCAGTAAAAGGAGCCCTACAACGTATGGCAATGATGAGAAGTTATATGAGATCTCAAGTTACTCAACAGCCATTTGACACGTCTCGATTAGAGCGATTAGGTATAACGGAGCGCCAAACTAAAGACATGTATCGTTTATTAGGACTAGCCAAATATGAAGATCGATTTGTTATTCCAACATCACACAAAGAAACCTATTTAGATACGTATCACGCACAAGGTAGTACAGGATACAATTACGGTGGCGAGCATTTTGGAGATAACTGTGAAGGCTGTGGCGTTGCAGTAGGTTCAGGGAAAACTGGTCAAGAAATTTATAATGAGAATTTCTATGGAGGGATTTTCCGTGATTAATTTCGATAATTTTAAAAAATATCAAGAAAGTTTTGGATATATGGCACAACAGTTATGTTTTCCAGAAAAATTAACTTTTCATCCAAAAACTTTTGAAGAAACAATTTCGAAAGATCATCCAGCATATGAAGATTTAGTAGCATTTAGAAATGTAATGATGACATTTTCATTATCAGAAATCAAAGCGATTTATACAGATACATTTGATTTTACGAAAAAAGCACCATTATATATGACGTATAACAAATTTGATACGCAAAAAGAACGTGGGCAAATGTTAGCTAAATTAAAGGTATTATATGAAATGTTTGGACTAGAAATGGTAGATAATGAACTTTCTGATTATCTACCGTTGATGCTTCAATTTTTGCAAGTGGCAGAATGGCGAAATGATCCAAGAGCTGAAGAGAATATTCAATTAATCATTATGATTATTGAGGATGGAACATATGTGATGGCGAATGCACTTGGTGAAGATAACAATCCATATGCCTATGTGATTCAAGCACTTAGAAAAACATTGAAATTATGTTTGACATCACCAAAAGGAGTGAAACATCATGCTTAATCAGTTTTTATGGGTTATATTTCCGTATTTATGTTTAGTTGTCTTTGTCGCAGGTCATATTGCACGTTATCGTTATGATAAATTTTCTTGGACAGCTAAATCTAGTGAACTAATAGAAAGAAAAAGGTTGATGTGGGGAAGTTTATTATTTCACTTAGGTATTATTCCAGTGTTTTTTGGACACGTAGTTGGATTGTTAATACCGAAATCATGGATGGATGCAGTGGGTGTGTCTGAGCATTTATATCATATAGGCGCTGTTTATATTGGGAGCATCTTTGGTATAATTACTTTGGTAGGGATGTTTTTATTAACAGCGAGACGTGTTACTACGAAAAGTATTCGAAGATTAAGTTCAGCGTCGGATATATTTGTAAATTTCTTATTATTACTTATCGTATTTATGGGATGTTATGCAACATTAGTAACAAATATACAACATCCAGATTTTAACTACAGAACTTCATTATCAATTTGGTTTAGACAATTATTTATGTTAAAACCAGATGCGTCATTGATGAGTGGTGTACCGATTGCATTTAAAATGCATATATTGTTAGGTTTCACTATTATGGCTTGTTGGCCATTTACACGTTTGGTGCATGTTTGGAGTGTACCTTTGACATATATAAATCGCAGATATATTATTTACCGTAAGAATAAAGTGTAAGCATAAGAGGTGAAAGGATTTGACACCAGAAGCAATAATTGAAGATCGTAGATTTCAAGAGACATTAGATAAAATACGCAAAGAAGAGGGTTATGATTTTGCGGCAATCGCTTTCTATGAATCTAACAAACCATCATCTCCAATAAAATGGCACTATGTTTCAGGTAATAAAAATAATCGATTTAAATTGATTATTCTAAGAAAAGGTCGTGGATTAGCTGGAACTGTAATGAAAACAGGAAAGCGTATGGTAATAGCCAATGTTGGTTTAGCTTTAGGGCCTGAAGAAAAGATTGACTATCCAATTTTATTGAGCGAATCATTAACAGCAGTTTTAGCAGTGCCGCTTTGGTATAAGAATCAAGTGTATGGCGTACTATTATTTGGTCAAAGAGATGGTCGTCCTTTACCAAAAATATTTGATAATGATGATATTCAACGTAAGTTTGGTATTTTCAATGATGATAAATAATGAGATGAATTAGGGTGTAAGTCATGATTAATGAGGACAGTATACAGTTAGATACTTTATTGAAAAAATATTATGAGCATTCAATCGAAAAGATAGTTTTTGCTGATGATAACGGTAAAATTATTGCAATGAATGATGCTGCTAAAGATATATTATCTGAAGAAGATAATTACAGTGCTGTGGCGAATGCGATTTGTCACAGATGTGAAGGGTATACAAATGCCTATGATGTACAATCATGTAAAGACTGTTTCTTAGAATCGATGCAAGTACAAGCTACGAATTTCCAAGTATTTATGAAGACGAAAGATCAAAAAGTGATGCCATTTACAGCAACATATCAGTTGATTGATCAAGACAGGGGAATTCATGCATTTACGCTTCAAAATGTTTCATCACAAATTGAACAGCAAGAGAAATTACATCAACAACGTATGATGCGTAAAACAATCTCAGCCCAAGAAAATGAAAGAAAGCGAATTTCAAGAGAGTTACATGATAGTGTGATTCAAGAAATGCTCAATGTAGATGTTCAATTGAGATTATTAAAATATCAAGAAGATACAACTAAGCTTTTGGAAGACGCAGAAAATATTGAATATATTGTCGCTAAATTAATTGATGATATACGTAATATGTCGGTTGAATTAAGACCCGCTTCTTTGGATGATCTAGGCCTTGAAGCAGCTTTTAAATCATATTTTAAACAGTTTGAAGAAAATTATGGAATAAAAATCATATATACATCAAATATTAAAAATACCCGCTTTGATAGTGATATTGAAACGGTTGTTTATCGAGTAGTGCAAGAAGCTATTCTAAATGCGTTGAAATACGCTGATGTAAATGAAATAAATGTAGGTATCCGTCAAACTGGGCGCCATTTGGTAGCAGAAGTGATAGATGCGGGAAATGGTTTTGATCCAAGTTCTAAGCCTAAAGGTTCTGGACTCGGTTTATATGGAATGAATGAGCGAGCTGAGTTAGTCAGCGGTAGCGTCAATATTGAAACGAAAATTGGTGAGGGTACCAATGTTACATTGAACATTCCAATTTGAAACATACATTGGGGGAATAAAATTGAAAATAGTCATTGCCGATGATCACGCTGTTGTCCGTACGGGGTTCTCTATGATTTTAAATTATCAAAATGATATGGAAGTTGTTGCAACGGCTGCAGATGGCGTCGAAGCTTACCAAAAAGTAATGGAATATAAACCTGATGTGTTACTAATGGATTTAAGTATGCCACCAGGTGAGTCAGGTCTTATCGCTACGAGTAAAATTGCTGACAGTTTTCCTGAAACTAAAATACTAATACTAACAATGTTTGATGATGAGGAGTATTTGTTCCATGTGTTGCGTAATGGTGCGAAAGGTTACATATTGAAAAATGCACCTGATGAACAATTATTGTTAGCTATTCGAACTGTATATAAAGGTGAAACATATGTAGATATGAAACTTACAACATCTTTAGTGAATGAATTTGTATCTAATTCAAATCAGGACACTGCAAACACATCAGATCCTTTTAAAATCTTATCAAAACGAGAACTAGAAATATTGCCACTTATTGCCAAAGGTTACGGGAATAAAGAAATTGCAGAGAAATTATTTGTATCTGTGAAAACAGTAGAAGCACATAAGACGCATATTATGACAAAGCTTGGCTTAAAGAGTAAACCTGAGCTAGTTGAATATGCATTGAAAAAGAAATTATTAGAGTTTTAGAGCTTGAAATTAATATAATTCAGTATAAAAGCGCGAGAGGAAATGATTATCTTCTGGCGCTTTTGTATGTTTCGAAATATATTTTTTTATAAATCGAATGGAACTTAATCCTTCTCCTTTCGGTAACCTATACTAATTCGCTTTGCAAAGGTATAACTTTTAATATAGTTATTGATTTAGAGAATAAATGATTAGTTTTCTACTTTGAACAAGTATTTTAGTTGGTGTATTCAGTGTTGTAGCATCTGTATGAGGATTAAAAATTGTCGCTCTTATTCACATTGCTCAAAAAATAATTAACAGCCTCTGAAATGTATGATGCTAAATTTTGATTATCATATGAATTAAAGTAATCTTTGAAACGCGTATCATCTTCATATGTTTTGGCAATACAGCATAATGTTTCATCATCAAAATCAGCGATAATGTTCATAAATGCCTTCCACTCAAATACGAGATCACTACAATTTTGGATTGGATAATGACTCAAAGACATATGATTAAATTTATTGAAGATAGTTGTCAATTTATGTCTGATATCCTGTGATTGTAAGCTGTCTTTACGTCTAATAAATGATTGATATGCTTTCGTATGACCATATTTTATAGATGCTTCTTTATCATATTGTGACTGTAGTGTCTTGTTTAAAATGCTGGTATCAATTAGAGAGTGTCCTTTAATAAATTCACATACAGAGAGTCTAATTAATTGTAAGTCAGAAATCTTTTTATCTAACTTGCTTACTTGCTCTGATAATAACTTTCGCAATTGTTCATTATCATATGAAATGTATTGTTTTATTTTAGCGATATCAAAATCAAAAGACTTGAGTATTAAAATCTTTTGTAATTTTTCTAAGTCTTGCTGTTTATAAACGCGATAATTTTTATCATTTTTATCTGGAACTAATAATCCTATTTCATCGTAATAATGTAAAGTTCTTTTAGTTACACCTGTAATTTCAATAATATCTTTTAAAGTGTATGTGTATGCCAAAATTCAGTCACCTCATTTATTATTTTTTGTGCTGGAAGTGTTGTGGCAACTTCAATAGGTATGTTTGTTTTTTGTAAAAAGTATTTCACCAAGTGATAGCCACATGCATACCCGGCAGCATGAGATAAGCCAACGATAGGCCTACCTTGAAGTTTATTAATTTCATCACCATAGAGATAAGGCATCGATTCAAATATATGTTTTAAATGTAAATGATTATAAATAGTATTTTTAATTTTTACGTTATCACGACTCCAATTAGTATTTGTTACCCACGGTCCAATATGCGCTTTACCATACAATGATTCTACATAGTTTTCAGCTAATCCTTCTGCAATAATCAATTCAATCAAACTTCCTCCATCCCAATCAATATATTGATTGCGCATATTATGATTTACTTCATGTGCAATTAAGCTTTTCATAGAATTAATTGTACTTGTACTCGGCACTAAATAAATCATAATATAACCTGGTATGCCACCATCACCACCGCGATTTTTATTTAGATACATAAGTGGTTTTTGGCTATCTCCAAGTAATACTGTGAAATGATAATTAGAAACTTGAGATGAGATACTATAATTTGAAAATTGATCTATAGCAACTTTTAAATATTTTTCGCAATTACTCCAGAAATCATTATTCAGGTATTGTATTGATATTTGGTCAGACATGCGTAAATCTTTGGGTGGAATTTGAAAGGCATTTAAAAAATGATTTGCATTCATTGTCTGTTTGGCATCATTATAAATAGGTATATGTTGTGCTTCAAATTTCTTTTTAAAAGGTACTAATATTTCTTTAGTGAAAATTGAATCACGATCGTTTAATGGTGCCTTGAGTATATTCTTATAGACGGAATCTGATCTAATAATATTGATTTTATACATGATAAACCTCCTTATGTTGTCAGCATAAAGGGTAACGTAACGTGATTTTCAAGCAGTAACTGTAACTAATTGAAAAAATTTAAAGAAAAGTATGTGAGTGTTCCTAAATAATATGATTAAAATGATGGCGAATAAGTGTCTAAAAGTATCTTAAAGGGACATTGTATAGGGTAAATCACTTCATAAATAAGGGAAAATCCTTATGTTCACTTTTTCACAATCATAATAAAATATATATGTAGTCAATACTTTGTCTATATTGAATGTTTTCATATAAATGAAAGCATTTTTAAATAACATTGACCTCTAATATATAGGCAGAGTATTGATATCTATTAAAAAATAAATGATTTTGGTGAAGGTGAAACGTATGTACAAAACAAAAGGTGGCTTTCAACTTACATTACAGACATTAAGTTTAGTGGTTGGGTTTATGGCTTGGAGTATAATTGCGCCATTAATGCCCTTTATTAAACAAGATGTCAATGTTACTGAAGGTCAAATATCAATCATTTTAGCGATACCAGTTATTTTGGGATCGGTGCTCCGTGTGCCATTTGGTTATCTAACAAACATTGTTGGCGCTAAGTGGATATTCTTTACTAGTTTTATCGTATTGTTATTCCCGATATTTTTCTTAAGCCAAGCACAAACACCGGGTATGTTAATGGCGTCAGGGTTTTTCCTTGGTGTAGGTGGTGCAATTTTCTCAGTTGGCGTTACATCAGTTCCTAAATATTTCCCTAAAGAAAAAGTAGGTCTAGCAAATGGTATTTATGGTATGGGGAATATCGGTACAGCAGTTTCTTCATTTTTAGCACCGCCAATTGCGGGTATTATTGGTTGGCAAACAACTGTTAGAAGTTACTTAATTATTATCGCTTTATTTGCATTAATTATGTTTATATTTGGTGATACACAAGAACGTAAAATTAAAGTGCCATTAATGGCACAAATGAAAACATTATCTAAAAACTACAAATTATATTACTTGAGTTATTGGTATTTCATTACTTTTGGTGCTTTTGTAGCATTTGGTATTTTCTTACCTAACTACTTAGTAAATCATTTTGGAATTGACAAAGTAGATGCTGGTATTCGATCAGGTGTATTCATTGCGCTGGCAACATTCTTAAGACCAATAGGTGGCATTTTAGGTGATAAATTTAATGCAGTTAAAGTATTGATGATTGATTTTGTTGTTATGATTATCGGTGCCATTATTTTAGGTATTTCAGACCATATCGCATTATTCACTGTAGGTTGTTTAACAATAAGTATTTGTGCAGGTATTGGTAACGGCTTAATCTTCAAATTAGTACCATCATACTTCTCAAATGAAGCGGGATCCGCAAATGGTATCGTATCAATGATGGGTGGTTTAGGAGGATTTTTCCCACCACTAGTAATCACATACGTAGCTAATTTAACAGGATCAAGTCATTTAGCATTTATTTTCTTAGCGGTATTTGGATGTATTGCATTATTTACCATGCGTCATTTATACCAAAAAGAATATGGCTCATTGAAAAACGGTTGATATGTAATACATGACATTCATTTAGTTAAATACAAAGCCTTAATATCATGCGCAATATTCGTAGCATGACATTAAGGCTTTAGTAGTGTATTCATTTTAAATTTAACTATGAAATTGGAATAGATGTAGATGAAGTAGTTTCATTGCTTGGTTTGATTTTAGGCAAGGTAATAGTTAATAACCCATTTTCAAAACTAGCAGTAATATGTTGCTTATCAACAGCTTCAAAATCAAATTGACGCATTAATGATTCGAAGTTACGCTCATCTAAAATGAGTTGTTCAGATTTGTGTTTTGCGCTTCTAGTAGCTTGAATAGTGAGCGTATTATTATTGAAATCGATACTAATATCTTCTTTATTTACACCTGCTAGTTCAGCTTCTAAGTAATATAATTCGTCTGTTTCATATATATTCGTTACAAATGAAGGTGTTGAAAAGTAATTAAATACTTGTTTACCTAAATCTTTAAATGTATCACTTGGATTACCGTTAAAAAAGTTTTGATTCTCGAATTGATTGAAGTTCAATATCATCACTTCCATTATATAAATTTGTATTACAAAGCCATTATATGAGTAGTATTAAAAAAGATAAAGTAAAAGGGGAGGTAAAAAAGTTATAAATGGGTAGAATTGTGCCTGATAAGGAATCAGGGCAAAAGAACTGAGCATCGAGATTTATACAAGCAATAAAGATAATGAATAAACATAGCGATGCATACTTCTGCCCATCACCTTATGATAGGGAGTTACTTTCTGTCGGAATAGTCAAAATTTTTAGAAACAAAATTCCGCAAATTATTAATTATATCTGATGCTTCTCGTTCTGAAATGTTGAATTCATTAAAGACCTTAACAGAAATTTCAGCAAGAGGGCTTTTTATTGCTTTACCTTGTTCTGTTAGAGAAATTTGTAGGTTTCTTTCATCTTTCTCTTCACGTGTTCGAACAACGTAATCTTTCTTTTCTAATTTCTTTAGTAATGGTGTCAGTGTTCCAGAATCTAAGAATACACGTTCACCTAATTTTTTGATGTTAAGTTTTTCATCATTTTCAATCGCCATTAAAACAATGTAACCAGTATAGGTTAAATCATATTCCTTAAGATAGTTTGTGTATTTTTTAATTATTTCTTTTGAAGAAACATAAAATAAAAAACACAACTGTTTGCTAAGATAGCTGTTTTCTACATACATCCAATCACTCCTTGTTAAAATAAACAATATTATGAAGTGTAATAGTTGTCAAGTACTGATTTCATCGCAATTATTGAATTGTCTATAATTGAATTTAAATGTTAAATAATGCAAAACATATCGATATCTTAGTATTTTCATCGGTAATGACTGATATGACTGATTTTTTAAATTGAAAAAAATGTAATTGTATCATCCTTAATTGTTAAAAGTAGTCAATTATTTTGATAGATAGTAAAATGAAATTTGTTATTAAATTTTTTAAAAGCATCGTGTATGTAATTCGATTTCTATAATAATATTGAGAATAAAAAAATTTGTTACAATCTGGTAAAAACTCTTTATTAAATAAATTGATTCGTTCATACTGAACAGATAAGCAAAAAGGAGTTACATAATGAAGAAGAAAAAAAACGCGATTAAAGTTATCATTATATTATTTATTTCATTAATTGTTGCTGTAGCATTTTTCTTTGGTCTGAAAACATATCAAGGCCATAAGAATATTCAACTAATTGACAGTTATTTGGAAGAGAAAAATCTAAAAGATAAAATTAAATCAGAAAAAACAGAGTATAGTGCTAAAAAAGGTCTCTTCTATAAGGAAGTTACGTTTAAAGATGAACCTGGTGTAACTTATGTTGTGCAACCAATCAGTACTAATAAAGGATTATTTGTTGAAGGCTTTGATACAGAGACTAAGAAAAGTTTGAAAACTGCAAAGCATAAATATTTTAATCAAAATTATAAACCATCAAAATAGTGTGACGTATAACTGGTGAAACAGTTTAGTACCTTCAATTTTAATTATTTGAGGTAAACAGTTTTTGTATGGAAATTAGTGATTTTTGACATCTATAAAAGATAAATATTTTAATTTTTTATAGATAATTATCAATTTTCTGATATAATTGAGTGATGTCAGATGAAGGGGAGTTTGTACTATGGCTCTATTCAAGAGAAAAATTAGCCTACCTATGCAAGTTGTTATTGCATTAGTGTTAGGTGTTGTCGTAGGACTTTTATTATATGGACAAGAAAACGTAGCAAATTACATTAAACCATTTGGTGACGTATTTTTAAATTTAATTAAAATGATCGTTATACCAGTTGTATTTTGCTCACTAGCGCTTTCTATTTCGAACGTTGGGGAATCGAAAACTGTAGGGCGTTATGGCTGGAAAACAATTTTATACTTTGAAATTATTACAACAATCGCAATAGGTTTAGGGATTATCTTCGGTAACCTATTTAAACCAGGTGCTGGATTAGACCCAACAAAATTACCTAAAGGTGATATTTCTAAATATCAATCAACTGCACATGCAGCAGAACAATCTACATATGGAAATCATTTTATTGATACCATTGTACATATTATTCCGACAAACTTTTTTGAAGCTTTAAATAAGGGTGAATTATTACCTATTATCTTCTTCGCAGTATTCTTTGGATTAGGATTAGCTGCAGTAGGTAAAAAAGCAGAACCAGTTAAAGAATTTTTAAGCGGATCGCTTGAAGCTGTGTTCTGGATGATTAATAAAATTTTAAAATTAGCACCACTTGGAGTGTTTGCATTCATTTGTACTACAATTATTACATTCGGTGCATCCGCATTATTACCACTATTAAAATTAGTATTAGTTGTTGTCTTTGCAATGGTGTTCTTTGTATTCGCTATATTAGGACTAGTTGCATGGATGTGTGGTATTAATATCATGAATATTATTAGAATCTTGAAAAGTGAATTACTTTTAGCATTTTCTACATCAAGTTCGGAAGCTGTACTTCCTGTAATGATGAAGAAAATGGAAAACTTCGGTTCTCCAAAAGAAATTACTTCTTTTGTTATACCAATTGGTTATACGTTTAACTTAGACGGATCAGCACTTTATCAATCTATTGCAGCATTATTCGTTGCACAGATGTATGGAATGCACTTAACATTATCAGAGCAAATTGTGTTGATGTTAACATTAATGATTACGTCTAAAGGTATGGCGGCAGTACCAGGAACTTCAATCGTTGTTTTATTAACAACATTAGGTGCCATGGGCTTACCGGCACAAGGTTTAGCATTAATTATTGGTGTTGACCGTATCTTAGATATGGTACGTACATGTGTAAACGTTATTGGTAACGCATTATCAACAATCGTTATAGCTAAATGGGAAAACGTATATGACAAAGCAAAAGGTCAAGAATATTTAAAATCAATTTAAAAAATACTATCTGACATTTAAAGCCCCTTACAACCTCTGGTTGTTAGGGGCTTTTATGC